>NZ_JBSFGU010000039.1:0-70700 GCF_053596725.1 Kitasatospora sp. NPDC001660
GCAGGGGGGACCCTGTGGGAGAGTAGGACGCCGCCGAACAATTCTTCTGAAGAACCCCCATCCGGATTCCGGATGGGGGTTCTTCGCGTTTACGGACGATCCTAGGAATCCCCTCGTACTGCATCCACCTCCAGGTAGTGCTAGGTCCACCCCGGAATTGGGGTGGCATGGCCAGTGTCGGTGGCGTCCGGTTCGTGAAGACTGGTGGTGGACGATCGAGACCGGCATCAGGAGCTTCCGTGACAACAGCGAGTCGAACGAGCGGCACGGGTGTGCGCGTGCAGGCCCAGGCGGCCCTGCGGTCGGGTGGCCAGGGGCTGGGGCGGCTCGCCCTCATGGCGCTGGGCGCGCTGCCGGGGGTCGCGCTGCCCGTCATGGCGGCCGTCCTGGCCGGCGTCGTGACGAACGAGGTCATGCAGTTCTACTACTCGGCGGGCCTGTTCGTCCTGGTGGCCGCCGTCCTCGCGGGTGGCCTGGTGGCCGCCGTCCTCGTCCGTCGTACCGCGAACCGTACGCGCGGTCAGCTGGAGCACTGGTTCGGCATACGGCTGCCGGCCGTCTACGAGCCGGTGCCGGCGCTGGAGTTGGACGAGCGCGGGCACTGGTGGACGGGCTACTCGTACCACCGCTCCCGGACGGTTGCGAAGTACGCGCAGCTGCTGCACTGGGCGTTCCGGGATCGGACCACCCGCGGCGAGATGGCCTGGCTGGTGGTGAACCCGCTGGCCGTGCTGGCCCTGGCCGGTCCGGTGGCAGTCATGGTCCTCCTCGGTACGGCCTACGCGGTCTCGGGTCCGACGTCGTTCGAGGGGGTCGGGCCGGTGCCGCCGCGGCAGGTGTCGCTGCTGGTGAACTTCGGGTTCGGGCTGGGCGTGGTGGCGGTCGCGGTGCTGGTGGCGCCGTTCGCGGTGCGCGCGTACGCCGAGCTGGCCCGCCGGGTGCTGGACCAGGACGGCCGGGCCACGCACGCCCAGCTGACCAAGCGGGTGGCCGAGTTGACCGAGACCCGGGCGGACGCGGTCGGCAGCCAGGCGGCCGAGCTGCGACGGATCGAGCGGGACCTGCACGACGGGGCGCAGGCGAGGCTGGTTGCGATCGGGATGACGCTCGGCACCATCGAGCACCTGATGGACACCGACCCGGCAGCCGCCCGCGAACTGCTGTCGGAGGCGCGGCAGTCCTCGGCCCGGGCGCTGCAGGAACTCCGCGATCTCGTCCGCGGCATCCACCCGCCGGTGCTCGCCGAGCGCGGACTGGGGGACGCGGTCCGGGCGTTGGCGCTGGACAGCGCGCTGCCGACGGAGGTGTGCGTGAGCGTGCCGGACCGTCTGCCGGCCCCGGTGGAGGCGGCGGCCTACTTCAGCATCTGTGAGCTGCTGGCCAACGCGGCCAAGCACTCCCGGGCGGACCAGGTCTGGGTGGACATCCTGTACCGGGCCGGCTCCCTGCGGGTCACGGTGACGGACGACGGGGTCGGCGTGGCGGACCCGACGCGGGGGACGGGCCTGCGCGGCATCGAACGCCGATTGGGTACCTTCGACGGTGTCCTCGCCATCGACAGTACGTCCGGCGGTCCGACCACCATCACCTTGGAGCTGCCGTGCGAGTTGTCCTCGCCGAGGACCTCTACCTCCTTCGCGAAGGCCTGATCCGGCTGCTGGAAGCACACGGCTTCACCATCGCCGCTGCCGTCGAGACCGGGCCCGAGCTCCTGGAGGCGCTGCTGACCCACCGCCCGGACGTGGCCGTGGTCGACGTCCGGCTGCCTCCGACATTGACCGACGAGGGGCTGCAGGCGGCGCTCCAGGCGCGCCGGGAGATCACGGGATTGCCGGTCCTGGTGCTGTCGCAGCACGTCCAGCAGCTTTACGCGAGGGAGCTGTTGGCCGACGGCACGGGCGGGATCGGCTACCTCCTGAAGGACCGGGTGTTCAACGCCGAGCAGTTCATCGACGCGGTCCGCCGGGTGGCGGCCGGCGGCACGGCGATGGACCCGGACGTGATCGCGAAGCTGATGCAGACCACCTCCCGCCGCCCGGGACCGCTGCTGCGGCTGTCGCCGCGCGAACGCGAGGTGCTGGAGCTGATGGCGGAAGGCTGTTCGAACTCGGCGATCGCCGCCCGGCTGACGGTGAGCGACGGTGCGGTGGCCAAGCACATCGCCAACATCTTCACCAAGCTCGAACTCGCTCCGGACGAGGACGCCAACCGCCGCGTACTCGCGGTCCTCGCCTACCTCAACGGTACGGCCGGGCGGACGGTCTGACGCTCCGCCCGGTCCGGGGAGCAGCACGGGCGTGCCTCGTGGTGTGACGCTCCAACCTGTGGAAACGCTGAAACGCGCGTACGAGTAAACTCCGGGGGGCCGAGCCCGGAGGTAGGTCAGCCGTCCGGCGCCCCCGACCAGCGGGAACCGGCAGCGAGGCAGCGCACGGCAGCAGCCGAAATCCAGGGGTTGATAGACGTCATGGCACGCCCAACGCTCACCAAGGCCCACCGCGGCCTGCTCGGCATCGTCGCAGCCGGGGCCTGCATCATCTCGGGCATCGGCTTCGCGGGCTCGTACAACGCGGTGCGGGAACTGGCCACCGAGAAGGGTTTCGGAGCCTTCTCGTACGCCTTCCCGATCGGCGTCGACGCCGGCATCGTCGTCCTCCTGGCGCTCGACCTGGTCCTGACCTGGCTGCGGATACCCTTCCCGCTGCTGCGGCAGACCGCGTGGCTGCTGACCGTCGCGACCATCGCCTTCAACGCCGCCGCCTCGTGGGGAGACCCGCTCGGCATGGGGATGCACGCCGTCATCCCGGTGCTGTTCGTGGTGGTCGTCGAGGCCTCCCGGCACGCGGTGGGGCGGATCGCGGCGATCACCGCGGACCGGCACATGGAGTCGGTCCGGATGATGCGCTGGCTGCTCTCCCCGGTGCCGACCTTCCGGCTCTGGCGGCGGATGAAGCTCTGGGAGCTGCGCTCGTACGACGAGGTCGTCCGGCTGGAGCAGAACCGGCTGGTCTACCGGGCGCAGCTGCGCTTCCGGTACGGGCGCGGCTGGCGCAGGTCGGCGCCGATCCAGGCGCTCCTGCCGCTGAAGCTCGCCAAGTACGGCGTGCCGCTGGACCCCTCGCTGCTCGAGCGGCTGGACGACGAGGCGCGTGAGCGCGAGGCCCGGGAGGCCCGGGAGCTCCAGTCCCAGGAGCACCGCGCCGCCGCGGCCATCGCCCCGGCGGGGCCCGAGGCCCCCGTGCAGTCGCAGCAGCGCCCAGCCCAGCCGCAACCGCCCCAGGAGGTACAGCAGGGCCGGCAGCCCCGCCCCCAGGCCCAACCGCAACCGCAGGCGGCTCAGCCCCAGCCCCAAGCCGTGGCGCAGGAGGCCGAGCCCGCCGCGGACCTGGCGGTCGTCCCGCCGATGTCGGCCGAGGTGGCCGCGCCGATGCTGGCCAAGCTCGCCGCGGTCCGCCTGCGCGCCGCCCAGGAACCGGAGGGTGCGGAGGAGAAGGCCCCGCAGCCGCCCCGCGAGGAGCTGAACGTCTGGACGGCGCGGCCGGTCCGCACCACCGGCGGCCACCAGGCCGACGCCACCCCGGGCAGCCGCGTGCCCGGCCAGGCCTCCCCGTGGTTCAAGCCGCCGCGCCCACTGGACGAGCAGCCGGCTCCCGCGCCGACGGAGCAGGCCCAGCCCGCGCCCCAGCACTCGGAGCCGCAGGCCCAGGACGCCGTCCACGCGCAGAACCCCGCCCCCGCCCAGGAGCCCGGCCAGGCCGAGGAGTCGGCGCCCGTCGAGGCCCCCGGTCCGCGTCCCGCGCCCGCTCGGCTCGACCCGGAGCTGGCCTTCGAGGCGCTGGTCTCGTACATCGACACCTTCGAGCACCACCCCGACCCGCAGCGCCTCGCCGACTGGCTGACCAAGGAGTACGGCCTGACCGGCAACCGCCCGGACGGCTCGGTGCACCCCAAGGACGTCGCCGAGCTCTTCCCGCAGCTGCGTGACCGCTACGCCGCCGCCGGGAGGGACTGACCGGACGCCGGACGCTCAGAACCACTCCGTCCACCGCTCGGTCGGCCATTGACGCCCGACCCGGCCGGAGCTACCTTCGCCTCAACAAACCGTTGAAGCGATGGTTCGGCGCGGAGGAGTACGGATGTCGCGGGTCGAGGTCGACGGTAACGGGCCGACGGGCGGGGCCTCCTTCTCCGCCGCCGCCCGCGACGCCGTGGAGGCGCTGCTGGCCCCGATCGACGCCGACCTGGCGCGCCGCTACCCCGGCGACTCCGGGACCAGGCAGCCGGTGCACACCGTCTACGTCCCGGCCGACGCCTTCGCCGCCGACACCGTCCGCGCGTGGGGCCGGCAGGCCCTCGAAGCGTTCGACACCCAGGCCGGCACCCCGGCCGAGCTCGCCCGCGCCCTCGGGGTCGCCGACGACGCCCTGCTCGCCGACGTGCACGCCCGGGTCCGCGCCAAGCTGGAGCGCGAGCCGATCGAGGACCTGCGGATCGACTTCGAGGACGGCTACGGACCCCGCCCGGACGCCGAGGAGGACGCCGCCGCCGTCCGCGCCGCCGAACTCGTCGCGGCCGCCGTGGCGGACGGCAGCGCGCCGCCGTACATCGGCATCCGGATCAAGTGCATGGAGGCGCCGGTCCGCGCCCGCGGCATCCGCACCCTGGAGCTGTTCCTGGCCACCCTGCTGGCCACCGGCGGCCTGCCGGACGGCCTGGTCCTCACCCTGCCGAAGGTGACGTACGCCGCGCAGGTGACCGCGCTGGTGCGGCTGCTAGAGGACTTCGAGCGGCGTGCCGGGCTGCCGGCCGGCCGGATCGGCTTCGAGATCCAGATCGAGACCACCCAGGCGATCCTCGGCCCGGACGGCCGGGCCACCGTCGCCCTGATGATCGAGGCCGCCGAGGGCCGCGCCACCGGCCTGCACTACGGCACCTTCGACTACAGCGCCTCCTGCGGCGTCAGCGCGGCCTACCAGAGCATGGACCACCCGGTCGCCGACCACGCGAAGGCCGTCATGCAGGTGGCCGCGGCCGGCACCGGGGTCCGGCTCTCCGACGGCTCGACCAACGTCATCCCGACCGGCTCCACCGAGCAGGTGCACGCGGCCTGGAAGCTCCACCACGGTCTCGTCCGCCGCTCGCTGGCCCGCGCGTACTACCAGGGCTGGGACATGCACCCGGCGCACCTGCCGACCCGGTACGCCGCGGTCTACGCCTTCTACCGCGAGGGCTTGGAGGCCGCCGCCGCCCGGCTCGTCGCGTACGTCGCGAAGGCGGGCGGCGACGTGATGGACGAGCCGGCCACCGCCCGCGCGCTCAGCGGTTACGTGCTGCGCGGCCTGGACTGCGGGGCCGTCGACCCGGCCGAGGTCACCGCCCTGACCGGCCTGGACCGCGCGCAGCTGGACGCCCTGGCCGGCCGCTGACCGCTGCCCGTTCCGCCCGGCCAACTAGGCTGGCGGTGCCGCCCCGCACGCTGGGGGCGTGCGCCGCCAACCTTCGCCGTCTTTCGGGAGAACCACCGCGCCATGTCCGCCACGCCGGAGCCGACCTCCAGGACGTACCTCACCATCCGGCACGCCGGCAGCCACGAGATCGAGATCAAGAAGTCCCGGTTCATCTGCCACCTCGCCCGGGTCTCCGACGAGGACGAGGCGCAGGCCTTCATCGCGGGCGTCCGCAAGCAGTACTGGGACGCGCGGCACAACTGCACCGCCTTCGTGGTCGGTGACGAGCAGCGCCGAGAGCGCTCCAACGACGACGGCGAGCCGGGCGGTACGGCCGGGGTGCCGATGCTGGAGGTGCTGCGCCGTCGCGGGCTGACCGACACCGTGGCCGTGGTGACCAGGTACTTCGGCGGCATCAAGCTCGGCGCGGGCGGGCTGGTCCGGGCGTACGGGAGCGCCGTGTCGGAGGCGGTGGACGCGGTCGGGCTGCTGGAGCGGCGGCCGGTGGCGCTGCTGGCGGTGACGGCCGACCACGTGCGGGCCGGGCGGGTGGAGAACGACCTGCGGGCGGCCGGGTACGCGGTGAGCGACCTCGCGTACGAGGCGTCCGGGGTGCGGATCGAGGTCGGTGTGCCGGAGCCGGACGTGCCGGCCTTCCACACCTGGCTGGCGGAGGCGACCGGCGGCACTGCGGTGGCGGTCGCGGCCGGCCGCACCTACGTCGAGGTTCCGGTCTAGCCTTCGCCACCTCCCGCGGCTTCTCGCCGCCTCCCGCCGCGGCTTCTCGCCGCCGATCGGCGCGGACCCAGTCGGCCAACGTAGCTCACACGGGCACGCCACGCCGACCGTGCCTTGAACAGATTCACTCGAACGTATTCACGTGGCCCGGAGTTGGAACTTCCGCTCCGGGCCGTGGCGTTTCCTGGGCAAGGATCCGGCAGAACCGGACGAAACCCATCGATGGAGGACACCAGACCCCACCACCGCACCACGGAGGTATGCGCATGACCTCGGACCGCTCCCCGTCGCCCGCCCGAGCTGACCTATCCGGCCCCAGGGGCCCCGCGACGCCCTACCGGATGACCGTCACCACGACGCTCTCGCACACCGACGCCGTCTCGCTGGCCGACCAGCGGCTGGCCGACTGGCTGAAGCGGGAAGGCTGCGAGGACCCCCCGCCCGCAGCGAGCCCGTACGCCGCGAATGCTCCCGCCGCTCGCCCGCAGGCCGAGCGCCTCCGCCTGGGCGACCGCGTCCTGCTCGACCGCGACCATGGCCCGCTGCGCGGCGGCCCCGCGGCCGGCCGCTACGACCGTCGCCGTCTGCGCACCCCGGCCCCCCACGGGACGCGGCAGCTCACCCTGACCGTCGCGACCGCCGCCGGCGGCCTCACCTGGGTCCGGCTGGAGGCCGAGACGCACAACACCGACAGCGGCCTGCGGACGCCCTGCCGGGTACCGGTGCCCGAGCTCGCCCGCAGCCTGCTGCCGCTGCTCGATGCCACCGACGGCCCGGCCGCCGTCCAGCTCGCGCCGCGGGTGATCACCGCCGCCGAGGTCGACGACCTGATCGACGAGCTGTGCGACCCCGAGCGCCGACTGCCCACCGTCGTCGCCAGCGTCCCGGTCAACCTCCCGGTCGACGGGTGGACGGAGGCCGTGGTCCGCCCGCTCTGCCAGCAGCTGCCCGGCCTCGCCACGGCCTACGTCCTGGATCCCGGCGCTCGCACCGGGTTCAACGTCGCGCTGGAGTACCACACCGTCTACGGCGGCGCCGTTCGCACCTACCTGCCCGAGGTCGACCCGGCCTCCCGGCACGACGGCGCCCGGCACCCGGTGCTCGCCCGGGGCCGAATAGAGCAGGACATCCGCCGCGCCGCCGGCCTTCTCGCCCGGGAGCCGCGCCGGCTCGCCGCCGAGCTGCCGCTGCCGCCCGCGCTCGCGGCCGTCCCGGTGCTGCGGGTCCCCCCGCCGCAGCCCCGCCCCGACGCCGCGTCCTGCGCCGACCCGGCCGCCGTCCGCGCCGAACTGGCCGCCCTCGCCCACGAGGAGCGGCAGGATCGCGCCGAACAGCAGGCCCGGGCCGACGAACTGGAGCGCGTGCGGCGCACTTTGCGCCGCGAGCGCCGCACCCGCACGAGGGCCAACGTCCTGCCCGTCCGCCTCTGCGGCCCGTCCGCCGGCGCGGCCGCCGCCCGGCGCACCGCGGCCGCGCCGGGTTCGCGGCGCGGGCACGACGGCAGTCCGGACACCTTCACCGAACTCCTGTCCCGGCTGGGTGAGTTCCCGCTGCTCACCTTCACTGGGGACCAGAAGTCCGCGCTCGCCCTGGACGACCTCCAGTGCGCCGGGGCCGGCTGGGCCAGGCTCGCCTGGGACGGGCTGACCGCCCTTCAGGAGTACGCCGAGGCGGCCGTCCGCGGAGCGGCGGGCGGCGACTTCAAGCAGTGGTGCGAGCACACGCCGGACGGCTGCCACCGGTTCCCGCCCCGCAAGGCGGTCCGCGGCGAGTCCCGGACGGTGTACAGCCACACCAAGTGGAAGCGCGAGCGGATGCTGCCGGTGCCGGAGTGCGTCGACGCCTCCCGGCGCGCGTTCATGGGCGCGCACCTGCGGATCGGCGGCGGGCGCACCGCGCCCCGGCTGCACTACCTCGACGACTGCTCGGGCAGTGGCCGGATCTACGTCGGCTACATCGGCCTCCACCTGACCAACACCCGGACCAACTGAGAGGCTTGGCTGACCACCCGCGCCCGTTCGGTGGACAATGTCCGGCAGGGGCGGGCCGCGGGGTCGCCGGTCGCCCCGCGCAGGCGCCGGACGAGCATGGGGGAACGACGACCGATGCAGTACTCAGCAGACGGCCAGTCCGACGGCGCCGCCACCGCCCGGTTCCCCCAGCCGGGCTTCCTCGCCTCGGTCTTCCGCGACCTCGGGGTGGACCCGGGCCCCGACCCGGCCGCCACCGAGGAACCGGTGGTGACCGTCGACGCCGAAGGCACCGGCGGCGCGGGTACCACCCGCAGCACGGGCGTCACCGGGGACCACGGCGGCCCCGGTGACGGCTCGCCTGCCGGGGAGGAGTCGGTCGCCGCCCACGGCCGGGCCGCCGCCCTGACCCACCACCGCACACTCACCGTCCAGGCCGAGCACGACCGCCTGGCCGACCTGCTCCGGCGGGCCGCGCTGCCCGTCTCGGCCATGGACTTCGAGAGCCAACTGCGCCGCTACGAGCCCCGCCCCTACCCGGCCGCCGGCCCGGACGCCGCCGAACCCGAGCCCCGATGGGAGGACTTCGCCCCAGCCGAACCGCCCGCGGCCGACCCCGACGCCGCGCCGACCCGCCGCCTGCTCGACTCCGGCTACCAGCGCGAACTGGCCCAGGCCCGGCTGACCCATCAGCGGGCCCTGCGCGAGTGGCGCACCCGCCGGGCCGAGGCCGGCAGCCCGGCCGCCGACGAGTCCCGGCGGGCCCACGAGGAGGCCGAGGAGGCCCGGGCGCGCGCGGTGCGCGAGTACAACGAGAGCCTGGAGGAGTGCCGCCGGGCCTACCGGCTCGCCGAGCCGGCCGCGGTGGAGTCGCTGCTGGAACGGGCCCTCGCCGCCGCCGAGACGGCCACCCAGGACCTGCCCGCCCCCTGCCGGGCGGTGTTCCGCCCGCTCACCCGCACCGCGGTGCTGGACCTCGACCTGCCACCGCTCGACCTGGTCCCCTCACTGACCGGCTACCGGCTTTCCCCCGACGGCGACATCCACCCGGTGCCGCGCCCGCCGGCCGACCGGGCCACCGACTACCTGCGGCTGGTCGCCCGGCTCGCCCTGCGCGCCCTCCAGGCGGCCGACGCCGTCGACACCGACGAAATACTCGCGGGCGTCGTCCTCAACGGCTGGCTGCGCGAGCCCGGCGGGGCCGAGCCGCTCTGCCTGGTCAGCGTGGACGCCGACCGCGACGCACTGGCCCGCACCCGGCTGCTCCCGGCCGCCGCCCCGTACGAGGAGCACGACGGCGAGGGCGTCTACGCCGACGCCGAGCAGGACGAGGCGCTGGTGCGGCTGCGCCAGCTCGGCGCCGCCGTCACCCCCGATCCGTACACGAGGGCGGGCGTCGAGCCCGCCGCCCTGGCCGGCGCCGCCGTGCCGGCCGCGCTGGACCTGTCCGCCAACGAGTTCGCCCAGCTGGTGCGCGACCTGCTCACCCGGGGCGGCCTGGCCGAGTGGAGCGTCCGGCTGCGCGGCCCGGCCGGGCTGGTCGCGACCGGTGAGGGCGCCCCCGGCACCGCGTTGCCCGGCCGCTGGGTCGTCTGGGCCTCCCGCGGCTCCGCGGAGGTCGCAGCGGAGGAGATCCGCACGCTCGCCGAGGCAGTCAGCGAGGAGTCCGCCGAACGCGGTCTGCGGCTGACCACCGGCCGCTTCACCGACGAGGCCCTCGACCTGACCGCCGAGGAGAGCCACCGTCACATCCACCTGGTCGACGGCGACGGGGTCCGCGAACTCGCCATGACCCACCTCGGGCTGCCGCTCGCCGCCGGCCGCTGACGGGAACGCTCGACCGGCCCGTTCGCCCCCTGCCGGCTCACCCCGACGGCCCCTCCGGCGGGCGCGCCGCCACCCCCGGCCCGAGTCTGGGGACCGGGCCCCGGTCAGCCCGGGCACCCCGGGCGAAAGCCGCCGATCGCCCGTCCGGTACGGTCGGCGGTCGGCCCGGCGTCGGGCGCAACCCTGGGGGAGACGGATGGGCAGAGCGGCCCGCAGACCACTTGACGGACCGGAACGCGCGGCGGCCGCCCGGTGACCGCCGTCCTCGTCGCCGCCGGTGCGTTCCTGATGACGCTGATCGGCGGCTTCGTCGCCCAGCGCACCGGCGACCGGCGCCACCTCGTGCTCGGCTTCGCCGCCGGACTGATGCTCGGCGTCGTCGTCTTCGACCTGCTGCCCGAGGCCCTGCGCCAGGCGCCCAGCGAGGTGCACGGCGTGCCGCAGGCGCTGCTGATGTTCGCCGGGGGCTTCCTCACCATCCACGTGGTCGAGCGCGCGGTCGCCATCCACCGTGGCCACGAGGGCGAGTACGCCGAGCACACCCACGGCCACCACCACGGGCACGCCCACACCGCCAGGCGCCAGGGCATCGGCCTGAGCGCCGCCCTGGCCCTCGTCGGGCACAGCGTCATGGACGGCTTCGCGATCGGCGCCGCCTTCCAGGCCGGCACCACGGTCGGCACGGTCGTCGCCATCGCCGTCGTCGCGCACGACTTCGCCGACGGCTTCAACACGTACACGATCACCCGGCTCTACGGGAACAACCGGCGCCGGGCGCTGACCCTGCTCGCGGCGGACGCGCTCGCCCCGGTCTCGGGCGCCGCGATCACGCTCGCATTCACCATCCCGGAACACCTGCTCGGCCTCTACCTGGGCTTCTTCTCCGGCTTCCTGCTCTACCTGGCGACCTCCGACATCCTCCCGGAGGCTCACAGCCCGCACCCGTCCCGCAACACCCTGCTCTGCACGCTCGCCGGGGTGGGCTTCATGTGGCTGGTGATCGGCTTCGCCAACTAGCCGGCCCCGGCTGGTGGGCCCGGCCGACTCGGGCTGGTGGGCCGGGCCCACCAGGTGCTCAGCGGCCCGCGTACCGGGTCTCGGCGGCGCGCAGCACGCGCAGCACCACGTCCTGGTCGGCCGGGCTGACCTCGCCGAAGTACTCCTGCGCCACCTCGTGCCGGACCAGCCCGATCCGCTCGACCGCGGCGCGGCCCGCCTCGGTCAGCAGGATCCGTACGGCCCGCCGGTCGGCCGGGTCGGGGCTGCGCTCGACCAGGCCGGCTTCCTCCAGCGCGTCCACCACCGTGGTGGCCGAGCGCGGGGCGATGTGCAGCCGGTCGGCGAGGTCGCTCAGCCGCATCGCACGGTCCGGCAGTTCGCAGCCCGGCGCGTGGGCGAGCGTGCGCAGCGCCCGGGCCTGGCCGGGGGTGATGCCGTAGGGCTCCAGCCGCTCGCTGGTGCGGCGCCGGATCCGCTTGATCGCCCGGGTCATCGCGTCCGCCAGCTCGGCGGCGGTGTCCGCCGGGAGCGCCGAGGGGGTGGGGGAGGAGTGCGCCGGGTCGTCGGTCGGCGTGGTGGTCATGGGCGGTCTCCTCGGCAGGCGTCCGCCCAAGCGTATCGGCCGGTCCGCGGCCCGTGACCGGCGGCGGACGGGCGCTGCGGGCACGTGCGGACGACCGTGCCGGAAAAATGTTGAGCCAGGCTCAGTATTTGGGCTAGCGTAGCCGCAAGTGAGGGTGCCCTAAGCGCCCTCCCCGGAACATGGAGGGCCCGTGCCCCGCTCCGAAGCCCGCGTCGTCACCGACCGCCCCGCCCGCTACGCCAAGCAGCTCGCCGCCCACATGGGCCGCAAGATCGAAGCCGCCTTCTCCGAGGAGACCGGCCGCGGCACCCTGACCTTCGGTGCCGGCACCGCCACCCTGGAGGCGCAGCGGGACGCACTGCTGCTCGTCGTCGAGGGCGAGCGCGAGAACCTCCCCGGCCTGGAGGACGTCGTCGGCCGCCACCTCGTCCGCTTCGGTACGCGCGACGAGCTCGTCGTCGAGTGGCACCGCGACAACGGCGAGCCCGGCCTCGTCCACCGCAACGACGAGCCGAAGGACGCGTCGACGGGCGAGTCGAAGGACGAGTCCTAGTCCTGACGTCCGCCACCCCGTGGTCGGGGCAGTCGGCGGGCCAGCACCCACAGCACCAGGGCCGCCAGGCACCAGCTGGCCACCACGTCCAGCACCCAGTGGAAGTCGCTCCACACCAGCCCCGCGCCGACCCCGGTCGCCAGCAGCACCGCCGCCGCCCGCAGCCCGCGCGCGACGCGCACCCCGGTCGTCCGGGCGAGCAGCAGCACCGCAACCCCGTACGACAGCGTCGCGGTGGCGGTGTGCCCGGACGGGTACCAACCCCACTGCCCTGGCAGCAGCGGATCGTCGAGCGGACCCGGCCGGGCGAACGCGGCCTTGGCCGGCACCACCAGCAGCGGGATCAGCCCCGTGGTGAGCGCCGCCACCGGCAGCGGCAGCCACCAGCGGGCCGCGCCGGCCCGGCGTGACCGCCACGCGGCCAGCCCGCCCCCGGCCAGCAGCACCGGGATCGCGGGGGCGGCGCTGCCCAGATCCGCCAGGGTGTGGCCGACGTGGTCGAGCAGCGCACTGTGCAGGTCGCGGTGGGCCGTCGCCACGCCGTGTTTGACCCACCGGTCCAGCCCGAGCAGCGGCCCGTCCACCACCACCTGCCACGACACCAGCACCAGCAGGACCGCCGCGACGAGCGGCACCAGCGGCGAGGCCGCCGCCCGGCCCAGGACGCGGAACAGCCGCCCCGGAGCAGGGGGGAGAGCTCCGGGGCGGCTCGGATGATCGCCGTTCCGTGCGTCCCGGGGGGTGTGGGTCGGACGGTCGGTCGATCGGCCTTCGGTGTGCGCCGCCCCGCGCGGGACGGCCTGGTTGTCCTCGCGGCCCGCGCGCGGACCCGCGCCGATCGGCGGCTCCGCGGACGGCTCCGCCAATGGCTGAGGCTCGCTGTCCATCTGCGATGACACTACGTCAACGGTCCTTCCGCGCCGAGCGCCTTCAGTGATTCCGCACATCATCTTCACCGCCCCCCGGGCAACCCTCCGGCCCTGTGAACACTCGGCCCGCGCTTCTCCATGAGGAGACCTCATTCGCGGTTGCATGCGGACCCGCTCCAGAAACCCGCTCCAGAAACCGCTTCGGAAGCCTGCTCCGGAAACCGAACGGCCCGCGGAGACCTGTGCAGGTCTCCGCGGGCCGTTCAGCGCTGTCCGGACAACCCTCCGGCGGGGGTACGTCGCCCGGTGGGGCGCTCGCCGCGTCAGACGCCGGCGAACGCGCCCTCCAGGATGTCCAGGCCCTCGTTCAGGAGGTGCTCCGGGATGACCAGCGGCGGCAGGAAGCGCAGCACGTTGCCGTAGGTGCCGGCGGTCAGCACCACCAGGCCCTCGGCGTGGCAGGCCTTGGCGATCGCCGCGGTGGCCTCCGCGTTCGGCTCCTTGCCGCCCGCCTTCACCAGCTCGATGGCGATCATGGCGCCGCGGCCGCGGACCTCGCCGATGATGTCGAACTTCTCCTGCATCGCCCGCAGGCGGCCCAGCATGATCTCGCCGATCCGCTGCGCCTTGCCGTTGAGGTCCTGCTCCTTCATGGTCTCGATGGCGCCCAGCGCGGCGGCGCAGGCCACCGGGTTGCCGCCGTAGGTGCCGCCCAGGCCGCCCGCGTGCGCGGCGTCCATGATCTCGGCGCGGCCGGTCACCGCGGCCAGCGGCAGACCGCCGGCGATGCCCTTCGCGGTGGTGATCAGGTCCGGGACGACGCCCTCATCCTCACAGGCGAACCACTGGCCGGTGCGGCAGAAGCCGGTCTGGATCTCGTCCGCGACGAACACGATGCCGTTCGCCTTCGCGTACTCCACGATCGCCGGCAGGAAGCCCTTGGCCGGCTCGATGAAGCCGCCCTCGCCCTGGATCGGCTCGATGATGATCGCGGCGACGTTCTCCGCGCCGATCTGCTTGTTGATGATGTCGATCGCCTGCGCGGCGGCCTCGGCGGCGCAGTTCTCGGCACCGGTCAGCCAGCGGTACGGGTAGGCCACCGGCACGCGGTAGATCTCCGGGGCGAACGGGCCGAAGCCCTGCTTGTACGGCATGTTCTTCGCCGTCAGGCCCATGGTGAGGTTGGTGCGGCCGTGGTAGCCGTGGTCGAACACCACGACGGCGGTGCGCTTGGTGTAGGCGCGGGCGATCTTCACCGCGTTCTCGACGGCCTCGGCGCCCGAGTTGAACAGCGCGGTGCGCTTCTCGTGGTCGCCCGGGGTCAGCTCGTTCAGCTGCTCGGCGACCGCCACGTAGCCCTCGTACGGGGTCACCATGAAACAGGTGTGCGTGAACGCGGCCAGCTGCTCGCTCGCCTTCGCCACCACGGCCTCGGCGCTGTTGCCGACGTTGGTCACGGCGATGCCGGAACCGAAGTCGATCAGCGAGTTGCCGTCCACGTCCTCCAGCACGCCACCGTTGGCGCGGGACACGTACACCGGCAGGGTCGTGCCGACACCCGCGGCCACCGCGCCCAGCTTGCGGGCCTGCAGCTCCTGCGACTTCGGACCGGGGATCGCGGTGACCAGGCGGCGCTCCTGCGGGAGCGGCGTTGCGGCGCTCATGGGTTTCTCCAGACTTCTCGGCTCGGTGCTTCGCAGGCTACGGCCGCCCTCGGGGACCGGGCATGCGCCACTCGGTAGCACTGCGCCGTTCGACTTGTCCGGCACGGCCAGCGCGGGTAGCACGACTACCCGCAGGCCCCGCTCCACTACATTGAGCGCGGGCGTGTCGCCGGTACGGCGGCATGGGTATGGCGGCACCGACGGCGGTCGGGCCGGGCGGGCGAGGGAGCGGGGCCGTACACATGGCACAGGACGGGGCACACCACCACGGCGACCGGACCACCGCACCCCCACCCTCCATGCCACACCAGCGGCCCCCCGGCCGCCCCGTCGGCACCCCCGCCTTCGATCTCCCCGCCTGGGCCTCCGCCCCGCGCCCGTCCGCCGAACCGGGCATCTACCGGCTGGGCTACCGCCAGATCGACCCGGAACGGGCGGAGACGGCGAGCGTGGCGGCCTGGCCGCTGCTGCTGCGGGCCGGGCTGAACGCAGTGGTGGGGTGGCTGGCCTATGTCTACGGCGTCGAGTTCGCCACGGACGGGACCACGCTGATTGGTGTCCTTCCTTCCCGGTCGGCGTTCGTTGCGACATCGGTCGTACTGACCCTGAATGTCCTGGTCATCGGCGTGGTCGTCAAGGTCTTCGGCCGGATGGGCCGCTGGCCCGAGGTGTGGCGGCGGTATGTGGCGCCGTTGCTGTCGCGGACGGTGACGCAGGAGGAGCGGGCCGAGGAGAGCGAGGCCACGGTGGAGGCGGCGCGGCGGCTGGACCCTTGGGCGGGGCTGCGGCAGGGTGGGGCGGCCGCGGCGGCGGGGCGATTGGAGCAGGAGGTGGTCGGCGACGTCGACTACGTGCGGATCCAGCAGGCGTGGGAGTCCGCGCAGGCGGATCCGGTGTTCGTTCCGGCGTTCGTGGAGCAGGTGAATGCGCGCGGTGCCGCGGCGTTCGCCCATCCGTCCGAAGTGCGTGAGCTGCCAGGCCGGGCCGAGCGGCACGATCTGCTGCTCCGTCAGGTCTGTCTGGGTGCCACGCAGGACGTCCCGAAGAACCCGTTGTCCCACCGGGCGGCGGGGTTCGCGCTGGATCCGGCGGTGCTCGGCACCTCGCTGCTGGCGGTGGGTCCGGCCGGGACGGGGAAGACGGCGCGACTGGCCCGGCCGGTGGCGGAGGCGCTGTGCCTGCAGGCGCTCGCGGGGACGGCTTGTGCGGTCGTGATCGGGGCCGCGGACGCAGATCTGGGGCCGGACGGCTGGTACGACGTGGTGATCGCGCCTGGTGACCCGTCGTCGGTGTACGGCCTGGACCTGTACGGCGCGGCGCAGGATCCGGACGAGGCGGCGGCCCGGCTGGCCGAGGCGCTGCTGCCGGACGAGCTGACGGCCCGCGCGGAGAGCGCCCGGACGGCGCTCCAGCAGGTGGTGGGCCCGTTCCATGCCGCGCACCGCCGGTACCCGGGGGTCCGCGAGCTGCGGGCGCTGCTGGGCGGCGAGCCGGACGCGCTGGCGGCGCTGGTGAAGGCGCTCGGTGCGGCGGGCCGACTGGCCGCGTACGAGCGGGACCTGGAGTACCGGGAGCGCCAGCGCGGTCGGGCGGACGACCCCGGGGTGCTGCTGGCGGACCGGTTGGCGCTGCTGGACCGGCCGGCCTTCGAGGGCGCGTTCGCGACGGACGGCACCGGCCGCCCTCCGTTCGCGATGCGGGTGCTCGACCACCCGCTCCGCGTGCGGGTGAAGCTGCCCGAGCGGAGTCACCCGGAGGTGGCGCGGATGCTGTCCCGGCTGGTGGTGGGTCAGTTCGTGCAGGCGGCCGGGACCCGGGAGGACCGTTCGCTGTTCGCCGGTCTTGTCGTGGACGACGCCTCGGCGGCGCTGGACGCGGCGACCGTGCGCGGGGTGCAGCGGATGCGGGGGGCGAACGCGGGCGCGGTGCTGTTGCTGCGGACGCTGGTGGACCTGCCGGAGGCGCTGCGTGCGCCGCTGTTCGGCGCGGTCGGCTGTCGGATGGCGTTCCCGGGGATCGCGCCCTGGGACGGCCGGCTGTTCTCGGAGGCCTGGGGGACACACCTGGTGCAGGAGACGGCGGTGACGCACACCCCCGACACCTCCGGTGGGGTGATGAGGCGGGCCGGGCGGTTGGGGCGGAAGGCGTTGTCGGGGACGACGGCGCAGACGGAGTCGGTGACGACGCGGGATGTGGAGCGGTTGCGGTGGTCGCCGTCGGATCTGGCGCACGCGTTGCCCGCGGGGCACGCGGTGGTGTCGTTGACGGCGGTGTCGGGGGAGCAGGTGCCGCCGTTGCTGGTGGATCTGCGGGGCTGAGGCGGGCGCGGGCGGCGGGCGGAAGTCGCCTTCGAGGTGGATTCGGCAGTGCCGGTTGTCCGGGGCGTCCATAATGAAGGGGAGAGACCCTCACCAGATCCACTGCCCTCTCCTCGCCCGGCCGCAACGGCGCGGTCGGGTCGTTCCCCCGAAGGTGCCATGCCTCCCACACTCGCCTCCGTCGTCCGCAACAGTTCGCTCCACCTGACGGTCCTCGCCGGTGCGGATCACTTGGAGCGGCCGGTCCGCTGGGTGCACACCAGTGAGCTGGACGACCCGACGCCGTTCCTGGAGGGTGGCGAGCTGCTGCTCACCACCGGGATCAAGCTGGGCCGGACGGCCGCGCAGCTGCAGGCGTACGTGCACCGGCTGGCCGATGCCGGGGTGGTGGGGCTCGGGCTGGGGGTGGGGCTGTCGCACACGGAGGTGCCGCAGCCGCTGGTGGACGCGGCGGCGCAGCGCGGGCTGCCGCTGCTGCGGGTGCCGGAGCCGACGCCGTTCATCGCGATCAGCAAGGTGGTGTCGGCGGCGCTGGCCGCGGAGCAGTACGAGGCCGTGACGACGAGCTTCGAGGCGCAGGAGGAGCTGACCCGGGCTGCGCTCGGCAAGGACGGGACGACGGCGGTGGTGCGCCGGCTGGCGGCGCGGCTGGGGGGCTGGGCGGCGCTGTACGACGGGTCGGGCGCGCTGTCGGTGGTGGCGCCGGACTGGGCGGCGCGCCGGGCGGGGCGGCTGGCGGCGGAGGTGGACCGGCTGCGCCGGCGTCCGGCGCCGTCGAGCGCGGCGCTGCAGGGGCGGTCGCCGGGGATAGACACGGCGGACGAGGACTACGTGGTGGTCCAGTCGCTGGGGGCGGACCGGCGGGCCCGGGGTTTCCTGGCGGTCGGGACCGAGGACCGGATCACGCCGACCGAGCGGTACGTGCTGAACGCGGCGGTGGCGCTGCTGACCCTCACCCTGGAGCGCTCGCGCGAGCTGCGGCAGGCGGAGGAGCGGATGGGCGCGGCGCTGCTGCGGATGGTGCTGGCGGGTGAGGTGGCGACGGCCCGCCAGGTGGCGGTGGGGCTGTTCGGCGGTCTGCCGGAGGGGACGATACGGGTCCTGGTGGCCGGGGCCGCGCCGGGCGTGGATGCCGCGGACGCGCTGGTGGAGCTGGGCGACCGGGCGGAGCAGGCGGGTTCCCGGGTGGGCGAGAAGCTGCTGGTCGCGCGGGAGGAGGGGACGCACGGGCCGCGGCTGATGGTGCTGGTGCTGGACCACGGCGCGGTGCACCGGGCCTGCCTGGGCGTTATCGAGGAGCACGAGGGCCTGTCGCTGGGCGTCTCGGCGCCGGCCGTGCTGGAGGAGGCGGGGACGGCGCACGCGCAGGCCGAGCGGGCGCTGGCGGTGGCGCTGCGCGGCGGTCGGCGGTCGGTGGACCACGAGGAGGTCGGTGCGGGCTCGCTGCTGCCGCTGCTGGGCGAGGACGCGGTGACGGCGTTCGCGGAGGGCCTGCTGCGGCCGCTGCGCGAGCACGACCGGACGGCCCGCGGCGACCTGGTGGCCTCGCTGCGGGCGTGGTTGTCCCGGCACGGGCAGTGGGACGCGGCGGCGGCCGATCTGGGGGTGCACCGGCACACCTTGCGGTACCGGATGCGCCGGGTCGAGGAGCTGCTCGGGCGCTCGCTGGACGACACGGACGTCCGCATGGAGCTCTGGCTGGCGCTCCGCTCCGGCGAGGAGTGACCGTGACCGGCGAGGGGGGCACTGGCGAGGAGTGACCGGCCGGGCTCGGGTCGGCCAGGAGTGACCGGTCGGGGGGCCCGGCGAGGGGTGATCCGCGACGGGCCGGCCGAACGCCTGGACGGGATGGAGTGGCCCCCGGGCCGAACGCTCCTCGGCGGCCAATCCGGTCTGCGCGTCCCCGCACCTACCCTCGGGTTCGGGCTCATGTTCGTGGGCCTGACGACGACGAGGAGAGGGCCGGTACCACGGTGACCACCACGTACGATTTCTGGCTCGCTGGCCGCCGGGCGAGCGGTGACGCCGACTTCGAGGTGCACAACAGCTGGGACGGCCGTCTGGTCGGCAAGGTGAGCATCCCGACCGAGGCCCAGGTCGACGAGGCGCTGGACGCCGCCGTCGCCGCCCTGCCGGTGTTCGCCGCCACCCCGGCGCACGTGCGCGCCGCCGCGCTGGACCACGTGGCCAAGCGCCTGGGCGAGCGCACCGAGGAGATCGCCCGGCTGATCACCGCCGAGAACGGCAAGCCGATCAAGTGGGCCCGCGGTGAGGTCGGCCGCGCCGTCTCCGTCTTCCGCTGGGCCGCCGAGGAGGCCCGCCGCACCAATGGCGAGACGATGCGGCTGGACACCGACCCGGGCGGCGTGGGCCGCTTCGCGATGGTGCGCCGCTTCCCGCGCGGCGTGGTGCTCGGCATCGCCCCGTTCAACTTCCCGCTGAACCTGGTCGCCCACAAGGTCGCCCCGGCGATCGCGGTCGGTGCCCCGATCGTCCTGAAGCCAGCCCCGGCGACCCCGCTGTCGGCGATGGTCCTGGGCGAGATCCTGGCCGAGACCGACCTGCCGGCCGGCTCCTGGAGCATCCTGACCGTGCCGAACGACCGGATGCCGGCGCTGGTGCAGGACAAGCGCCTGCCGGTGATCTCCTTCACCGGTTCGGACAAGGTCGGCTACCAGATCATGGACTCGGTGCCGCGCAAGCACTGCACCCTGGAGCTGGGAGGCAACGCCGCGGCCGTGGTGCTCGCCGACTGGTCCTCGGAGGCCGACCTGGACTGGGCGGCCACCCGCATCGCGATGTTCGCCAACTACCAGGGCGGCCAGTCCTGCATCTCGGTGCAGCGGGTGATCGCCGACGCGTCGGTGTACGACGCGCTGGTGGAGAAGGTCGTCGCCAAGGTGAACGCCCAGGTCACCGGTGACCCGAACGACGACGCGACGGACGTCGGCCCGCTGGTGGACGAGAACGCCGCGAAGCGCGTGGAGTCCTGGGTGGACGACGCGGTCGCCAAGGGCGCCAAGGTGCTGGCCGGCGGGACGCGCGAGGGTGCCACCTACGCCCCGACCGTGCTGGCGGACCTGCCGGGCGACGCGATCCTGGCCAAGGCCGAGGTGTTCGGCCCGGTCCTGTCGCTGCACCGGGTGGACGGCACCGACGAGGCGTTCGCCGCCGTCAACGACTCGCCGTTCGGCCTCCAGGCGGGTGTGTTCACGCACGACCTGCAGACCGCCTTCCGCGCCCACCGGGAGCTGGAGGTCGGCGGTGTGATCATCGGCGACGCGCCGTCCTACCGCGCCGACCAGATGCCGTACGGCGGCGTCAAGGACTCCGGCGTCGGCCGCGAGGGCGTCAAGTACGCGATGGACGACTACACCGTCGAGAAGGTCATGGTCCTGACGGGTCTCGACCTGTAGGCACGACGGACGTGTCGGAGGGCCCGGTTCGGTGAACCGGGCCCTCCGTGCGTCCGTGGGCGGATCAGCCGTCGTGTCCGGCGGCGACGGCGACGGCCTCGTCGATCGTGGCGTTGCCGGCGACCAGTTCGAGGGTCTGCCCGGCGGTGCCGGGTTCGCGCAGCAGGGCAGCCAGGACGGCGGCCACGTCGGCCCGGTCCACCGTGCCGCGCCCGACCGCGGGGGCGAGCCGGACCAGGCCGGTGCCGGGGCCGTCGGTGAGCCGGCCGGGGCGCAGCACCGTCCAGTCGAGCGAGGTGCGGGACCGGACGGCGTCGTCGGCGGCGCCCTTGGCGCGCAGGTAGGTCTCGAAGACGTCGTCGGCGGGGTGGTGGGCGTCGGCGTCGGCGCCCATGGAGGAGACCATGAGGTAGCGGCGGACGCCGGCGAGTTCGGCGGCGTCGGCGAGCAGCACGGCCGCGTCGCGGTCGACGGTGTTCTTGCGGGCGGCGCCGCTGCCGGGTCCTGCGCCGGCGGCGAAGACCACGGCGTCGGCGCCGTCGAGCAGTGCGGCGAGTTGCGGGGCGGTGGCGGACTCCAAGTCGAGCAGGAGCGGCTCGGCGCCGGCGTCCACGAGGTCCTGGGCCTGTTCGGGCCGGCGGATGATCCCGGCCGGGCGGTCGCCGCGGTCGGCGAGCAGCCGTTCGAGTCGGAGCGCGATCTGTCCGTGGCCCCCGGCGATGACGGTACGCATGGCTCCGACGGTAGCCCGCGGCGCGCGCGCCCGTCGCGCGGAGCGCGCTTCGGGCGGACGCTCCGGGGCGGGCACGAGGAGGGCGCCGGGCAGGACACAATGGGCGCATGACTTCGCTCGCCCATCCGCAGCTGCGTTTCGCGCCCACCGTGCAGGACCCGTCCGGCCCCCGGGAGCTGGTGATCCTCGGTTCCACCGGGTCGATCGGCACCCAGGCCATCGACGTGGTGCTCCGCAACCCGGACCGGTTCCGGGTGGTCGCCCTGTCGGCGGCCGGCGGCCGGGTGGAACTGCTCGCCGAGCAGGCGCTGCGGCTGGGCGTGCACACCGTGGCGGTCGCCGATCCGGCGGCCGAGCCGGCGCTGCACGAGGCGCTGGCGGCGAAGGCGGCGGGCCGTCCGCTGCCGGCCGTGCTGGCGGGGCCGGACGCGGCGACCGAGCTGGCCGCGATGGAGTGCCACTCGGTGCTGAACGGCATCACCGGCTCGATCGGGCTGCGGCCGACGCTGGCCGCGCTGCGCGCGGGCCGGGTTCTGGTGCTGGCCAACAAGGAGTCGCTGATCGTCGGCGGCCCGCTGGTGAAGGCGGTGGCGCGGCCGGGGCAGATCGTGCCGGTGGACTCCGAGCACGCGGCGCTGTTCCAGGCGCTGGCCGGCGGCACCCGGGCCGAGGTCCGCAAGCTGGTGGTGACGGCGAGCGGCGGGCCGTTCCGCACCCGGACCCGGGAGCAGCTGGCCGGGGTGACCCCGCAGGACGCGCTGGCGCACCCGACCTGGGCGATGGGCCCGGTCGTCACGATCAACTCGGCCACCCTGGTCAACAAGGGCCTGGAGGTGATCGAGGCGCACCTGCTGTACGACGTGCCGTTCGACCGGATCGAGGTCGTGGTCCATCCGCAGTCGGTGGTGCACTCGATGGTGGAGTTCACCGACGGTTCGACGCTGGCGCAGGCCAGCCCGCCGGACATGCGGATGCCGATCGCGCTGGGCCTGGGCTGGCCGGACCGGGTGCCGGACGCCGCGCCGGGCTGCGACTGGACCAAGGCCGCCACCTGGGAGTTCTTCCCGCTGGACGACGAGGCCTTCCCGGCGGTCGAGCTGGCCCGCGAGGTGGGCTCGCTGGGCGGCACCGTGCCGGCGGTGTTCAACGCGGCGAACGAGGAGTGCGTGGAGGCCTTCCTGAAGGGCCGTCTCGCCTTCACGGGAATCGTGGACACTGTTGCCAAGGTCGTGGCCGAGCACGGCGCGCCGGCGGCGGGAACTTCCCTGACCGTCGAGGACGTCCTGCACGCGGAGGACTGGGCCCGCGCCCGGGCCCGCGAGCTGGCGGCGGGCTGACGGAGCCGGCGGTGGGCCGGCGGCTCCGGGTGGGCCCCGGCTGGGCACGACTGCGGTAGGACGAGACGATGAGCGGAGCGGCATGACGGAGGAGTTGCGGTGGCAACGGTTTTGACGGTGGTCGGCATCCTGGTCTTCGTGCTCGGGCTGCTCGTCTCGATCGCCTGGCACGAACTCGGCCACCTCTCCACGGCCAAGCTGTTCGGCATCCGGGTGCCGCAGTACATGGTCGGCTTCGGCCCGACCCTGTGGTCGCGCCGGAAGGGCGAGACCGAGTACGGCATCAAGGCGATCCCGTTCGGCGGGTACATCCGGATGATCGGGATGTTCCCACCGGGCGACGACGGCCGGATCACCAAGCGCAGCAGCTCGCCCTGGCGGACCATGATCGAGGACGCCCGGGAGGCCTCGTACGAGGAGCTCCAGGAGGGTGACGAGCACCGGCTGTTCTACACCCGCAAGCCGTGGAAGCGCGTCATCGTCATGTTCGCCGGGCCGTTCATGAACCTGATCCTGGCGTTCGGGCTCTTCCTGACGGTCATGATGGGCTTCGGCGTCTCCATGAACGTGCCGACCGTCAGCACCGTCGCCCAGTGCATCGTCAAGGCGGGCCAGCCCACCGACAGCTGCCCGGCGGGCGCCCCGCAGACTCCCGCCGCGACGGCCGGCCTGAAGGCCGGGGACCGGATCCTCTCCTTCGACGGCGACCGGATCCGCACCTACGACCAGCTCCAGGCGGACATCCGCAGGTCCGCCGGGAGGACCGTGCCGGTCGTGGTCGAACGGGGCGGCACGCAGCTCACCCTCACCCCGACCATCGCGGTCAACGACGTCCAGAAGTACGACGCGAACGACATCCCGATCAAGGGGCAGACCATCCAGGCCGGGTTCCTCGGATTCACCCCGGCGAGTGGCGTCGTCCAGCTGGGCTTCGGACAATCACTCGACCGGATGTACGACATGGCCGAGAACGGCGTGAAGTCCCTGGTCGCCCTGCCCGGCAAGATCCCCGGGCTGTGGAACGCCGTCGTCGGCGACGCCCCGCGCGACCCGGACTCGCCGATCGGGATGGTCGGCGCCGCCCGGGTGAGCGGCGAGGTCTTCTCGCTCGACATCCCGGGCACCCAGCGGATCGCGTTCTTCGTGAACCTGCTGGCCGGCATCAACCTGTCGCTGTTCCTGTTCAACATGCTGCCGCTGCTCCCGCTGGACGGCGGCCACGTCGCCGGCGCCGTCTGGGAATCGGTCCGACGTCGCCTCGCACAGCTGTTCAAGCGACCCGACCCGGGCCCGTTCGACGTCGCCAAGCTGATGCCCCTGGCGTACGTGGTGGCCAGCATCTTCGTCGGATTCACCTTGCTGGTGCTGGTAGCCGACCTGGTGAACCCGGTCAAGATCAGCTAGTGCGTTGGGGGTACGGCGGGTGTGCTGGGCTCCACCCCCGTGCCGTACCGTGGAGGCCGGGTGCGCGATCGTGGCGCGCCCGGCCTCGGCCGTTCCCTCGGCCGGGCGGTCGACCACACCTCAACCCTGGGGAACCCCGCACACATGACCGCGATCTCGCTCGGTATTCCGTCCCTGCCGCTCAAGCCGCTCGCCAAGCGTCGAGTATCCCGGCAGATCATGGTCGGCAACGTCCCGGTCGGCGGGGACGCCCCCGTCTCGGTGCAGTCGATGACCACCACCGTGACCTCGGACATCAACGCCACGCTGCAGCAGATCGCGCAGCTCACCGCCTCCGGCTGCCAGATCGTCCGGGTCGCCGTGCCGTCCCAGGACGACGCCGACGCGCTGCCGATCATCGCGAAGAAGTCGCAGATCCCGGTCATCGCCGACATCCACTTCCAGCCGAAGTACGTGTTCGCCGCGATCGACGCCGGCTGCGCCGCGGTGCGCGTCAACCCGGGCAACATCAAGGCCTTCGACGACAAGGTCGGCGAGATCGCCAAGGCCGCCAAGGACGCGGGCGTGCCGATCCGGATCGGCGTCAACGCCGGCTCGCTCGACAAGCGCCTGCTGGAGAAGTACGGCCGGGCCACCCCCGAGGCGCTGGTCGAGTCCGCGCTGTGGGAGTGCTCGCTGTTCGAGGAGCACGACTTCCGCGACATCAAGATCTCGGTCAAGCACAACGACCCGGTCGTGATGATCCAGGCCTACCGCCAGCTCGCCGCCGCGTGCGACTACCCGCTGCACCTCGGTGTCACCGAGGCCGGGCCGGCCTTCCAGGGCACCATCAAGTCGGCCGTCGCGTTCGGTGCGCTGCTCTCCGAGGGCATCGGCGACACCATCCGGGTCTCGCTGTCGGCTCCGCCGGCCGAGGAGATCAAGGTCGGCAACCAGATCCTGGAGTCGCTCGGCCTGCGCCAGCGCGGGCTGGAGATCGTCTCCTGCCCGTCCTGCGGTCGCGCCCAGGTGGACGTCTACAAGCTCGCCGAGGAGGTCACCGCCGGGCTGGAGGGCATGGAGGTGCCGCTGCGCGTCGCGGTCATGGGCTGCGTCGTGAACGGTCCGGGCGAGGCCCGCGAGGCCGACCTCGGGGTCGCCTCCGGCAACGGCAAGGGGCAGATCTTCGTCAAGGGCGAGGTCATCAAGACCGTTCCGGAGTCGAAGATCGTCGAGACCCTGATCGAGGAGGCGCTCAAGCTCGCCGAGCAGATGCAGGCGGAGGGCGTCGAGTCCGGGACGCCGACGGTCGTCGCCGGCGAGTGACCGGGGCGTAGTCCTTCGCGCGGGGCTTCGCCGGGCGGGGCTTCGCCGGGCGGGGCTTCGTTGTGTGGAGCTGTTTTTGTCTTTCCGGAAGCGGGGCCGTCCGTTCGCGGACGGCCCCGCGGCCGTAGCCGGGTGGGGCCACGGAGTAGGGTGCGGCCAGAGTCGTCTCAGTGAGGTGCTGTCTCGATGCTCGATCGAGGTGTGATGCTCCCCAGCTCGTTCCAGGCCGCCCGCGCCCTGGCCACCACCCGCGTGCTGGAGCCGCCGGACCTCGCCGACGCCCTGGAGATCCTCCACCGGGACCCGGTCGCGAACGCCTTCGTCGCCACCCGCGTCGAGTCGGTCGGCCTCGACCCCTGGCGGCTCGGCGGCGAGATGTGGGGCTGGTACGACGAGGACGGCGTCCTCGACGCGCTCTGCTACGCCGGGGCCAACCTCGTCCTGGTCAATGCCGGCCCTTCGGCGGTCCTGGCCTTCGCGGAGCGGGCACGGCGGCAGGGACGGCGGTGTTCCTCGCTCGTCGGGCCGGCCGAACCCACGGCGGCCTTCTGGGCGCTCCTGGAACGGAGTTGGGGGCCGGCGCGGGAGGTCCGCGCCCATCAGCCGCTGATGGCCACGACGGTGCCCTCGACGGAGATCGCTCCCGATCCGCTGGTCCGGCGGGTGCGGCGGAACGAGGTCGAGGCGCTGATGCCGGCGTGCGTGGCGATGTTCACCGAGGAGGTCGGGGTGTCGCCGCTGGCCGGGGACGGGGGGCTGCTGTACCAGGCGCGGGTCGCCGAACTCGTTTCCACGGGACGGTCGTTCGCGCGGTTCGGGGACGACGGTGAGGTCGTCTTCAAGGCGGAGATCGGTGCGGTGACCGAAGGGGCGTGCCAGATCCAGGGGGTGTGGGTCGCACCGGAGTTCCGGGGACAGGGGCTCTCGAAGACCGGGATGGCGGCGGTGCTCGGCATCGCGTTGCGGGAGGTCGCTCCGGTGGTGTCGCTGTACGTCAACGACTTCAACGTCCGGGCGCGGGCCGCTTATCGGCGCGTGGGGTTCCGGGAGGTCGGGGCGTTCATGAGTGTGCTCTTCTAGCGTTCGCGGACAGCGTTCGCACGTGGCGATCGCAGGCGTGCTCGCCCAGGGGGATGGGGAGAGGGGCAGGGGACGGGGGCCGGAGGGGTTGATCTGCGGCTCCGCCCGCGTTCGCGGGGCTCGGGTAGTAACGTCCGGGGCATGGATCAGCTGACCGGGGTGACGATCGAGGCCATCGATCTTGCGGCCTGGGCGCCGCAGGCGCTCGATGTCCAGGCGGTGGCGTTCGGGCTCACGCCCGAGGAGGTCGCCGTCCGGCTGCACATCGTCGGCCGGCACGCCCAGCAGCCCGGGGTGATCGCCCTCGGCGCGATGAGCGGCGGCCGGCTCGTCGGCTTCGGGTACGGGATGCCCAACCGGCGCGAGCACTGGTGGAGCACCGTCATCGAGCCCTACCTGGTCTCCCGGGGGTACGGGGACTGGCTGGACGGCGTGTTCGCCATCACCGAGCTGCACGTGTTGCCCGAGTGGCAGGGGCAGGGCATCGGCTCCCGGCTGATCCGGACGCTGTGCGAGGGCTCGGGGCTCGACCGGAGCATCCTGTCGGCGATCGACACGGAGACGCCGGCACGGCGGTTGTACCGGTCCCTGGGGTACCAGGACCTCGCGCGGGCGGTGCGCTTCCCGGCCACGGACCGGCTGTACGCGGTGATGGGGGCCCGGTTGCCGTTGCGGCGGCCCGGTGCGGGCGGGGTTCAGACGGCGCCGGCGAACTCCAGGTAGAGCTCGGCGTCCTCCTGGCGCTTCGCGGCGATGGCGCGCAGGCCGAGGTCGACCGCGCGGTAGAGGGTCCAGCCGCGGAGGCGCTCCTGGTCCACCTCCAGGGTGTCGGCGAGTTGGTGGATCCGGCGGCGGACGGCGGCGGGTGCGCCGGGGGAGCCGACCAGGGTGTCCGCGCGGTCCAGCACGAGGCGGGCCAGGTCGAAGGCGCGCTCTCCGGCGAGGGGGCGGGGGTCGATCGCCAGCCAGGGGGCGCGGTCGGCGGCGAGGACGTTGCCGTGGTGGAAGTCGCCGTGCAGGAGGAACGTCTCGGTGGCGGAGGCTGCGAGGGTGTCCGCCGTCTGCAGGGCCTCGGCGATGAGGGCGGCTGCCTCCGGCGGGGTGGGGAGGGCGGGGGCCCTCTCGGTGAGGCGCTCGGCGAGGGTGGGGAAGGGGTGCTGGTCGGGGAGTTGCACCCAGAGGCGGTGGAGGAGGCTGGTCGCCTCCAGCATGGCCTTGGGTTCGGCGAGTGACCGTAGGGGGATGTCGCCGTGCAGGCGCTCCAGGAGGAGGACCCCCTCGGCGGGGACGGCGTCCAGGAGGAGGACGGCGCCGCGGCCGGCCCATTGGGACAGCGCGGCGTGTTCGGTGGCCGTCTCCGGGGTGACCAGGCCGACCTTGAGGACGGCGGGGGAGAGGTCGTCGCGGTGGACGTAGGCGACGAGGCTGAGGCTGCCGCCCGGGTCGAGGACGCGCTCCAGGGTGAGGTTCCAGCGGTCCAGGTGGGCGGCCACGTGGGCGGGGAGGTTCGCCAGCCAGGCCTGGGCCTCGTCTCCGGTGGTGCTCGCGGCGATGCTGCGTGTCAGCCATGTGGGGACGGTGATGTGTGCTGATGCTCCCGACATGCCGGCCTTCCGGTTGGTGGTCCCCCGTGGTGCTACCTGTCCATTGTCGGGGATGGGGGCGAAAGTGCAGGTCAGTGACGCGGGGGTGGGCATTCGGGAGGGTAGGTGGTGCCGATGGCGGCTCCGGGGGTGGTTGCGGGTGGGTGGGCTTTGCCCTGCGCGCCCGCCTCAGGGGGTTGGGGGCGTGGTGGAGGGGGTGGGTGTGAGGGGTTGGTCGTTGATGCCCGGGAACGGGGTTTGGGGTGCGCCCCAGTGGCGGGCGCGTAGGGCGGTTTCGCGCAGGGCGTCGGCTGCGGTGGTGCGGTGTTGTGAGGGCACGGCGGCGACCAGGTCGGCGTAGATCGTGGTGAGGCGGGTCTCGATGTGGGCCGCCAGGCGGGTGGCCGATGGGGCGTCGGTGACCGGGAACGGGAGCTGGTAGCCGGCGGCTGC
Organism: Kitasatospora sp. NPDC001660; assembly: GCF_053596725.1. NCBI lineage: Bacteria > Bacillati > Actinomycetota > Actinomycetes > Kitasatosporales > Streptomycetaceae > Kitasatospora > Kitasatospora sp. NPDC001660. The sequence continues at coordinate 28,280 of NZ_JBSFGU010000039.1, forward strand.
CGCGCCGGGGGTGGCTCCTGCTCCGGTGAGGAGGCGCTGCCACGCGTCCCGGCGGGCCTGGTGGGCGGCGTAGGCCGTTCGGGCGTCGGCGCGCTGCTGGTCCTCGGGGAGTTTGGCACCGACCACGCCGTAGCCGTAGACGGCGGCGTGTTCGGCGTTCAGGGCGCCCTGGAGCGCGGTGACCGCCTCGGGGGTGAGTGCCGCGCTCGGGGTTGCGGAGGGGGAGCCGGCGGGCGCGGTCGTGTCGCCGAGTGCGGTGGCGTGCACGGCGGCGGACGCGGCGACAGACGCCAGCAGTCGGGCCAGCTGGGGGGATGCGGTGCCCAGGTCGGCCAGGTGGGTCTGGGCGGTCTGGCGTTCGAGCGTGGCCAGCTCGGCGGTGGTGGGGGGCGCGGCGGCGGTTGCGGGTGTGGTGGTGGAGGGGGTGGGGGGTGTGGAAGGCGTGAGGGTTTGCGCCAGTGCTGCCCGGTGTTGTGCCACCTCGGCTCGCAGGGGCTGGAGCTGCGTTGCGGGCAGGGCGTCGTAGGCCGCGAGCAGGGTGTCGGTGGCGGCCACGGCGCGTCGGCGGAGGGGCTCGTCGGGGTCGGGGCGGCGGGCGTCGGCGGGCTTCCCCTGGTCAGGGGTGGTGGTGCAGGCGGCGGCGGTGAGGATCAGCCCGAGGGCCAGGAAGGTCCGTCGGCTGGGCGGCTGCATGTGTGTCACTCCGGGGCGTGTACGGGAGGACGGCCTCCCCGCCTGCCCTCGTTGGCGTGAATGATTACAGAATCCCCACGATTTCGGGCCGGGATCCGGGGTGGTTGGGGGTCCTGGGACGGGTGTGACCTTGCTCGCAGTGGGTGTCGGGCGGCCCGGGTGGTGTGGTCCGGAATCGGTGGTTCGCGGCATCACCGGCTAGGCTTTGGGCCGAGCTGCCGTGACCCTGTCGGGGCGCGGAGCGACCTTCTGACAACAGCAGACGCGGCCGAGGAGTCCACCCGGATGAGCACCACCCACACCGACCGGCTGCGCGCGTTGCTGGAGCCGCTGGCCGCACAGGCCGGACTGGACCTGGAGGACGTCAAGGTCACCAAGGCGGGCAACCGCCGACAGGTGCAGATCGACGTCGACACCGACGGCGGCGTGGACATGGACGCCATCGCCGAGTTCAGCCGGGTGGTCGGCGAGGCCCTCGACGAGTCGGACGTGATGGGGGACGAGCCCTACCTGCTGGAGGTCGGTTCGCCGGGTGCGGAGCGTCCGCTGACGCTGCCCCGGCACTGGCTGCGTGCGGAGGGGCGGCTGGCCAAGATCCACCTGGTCGACGGCGGGGAGATCGTCGCGCGGGTGCTGGAGGCGGACGAGGACGGCGCGCTGGTCGAGGTGCAGCCGGTGAAGGGCCGCGGCCGGCCGAAGGAGCGCCGCCTGGAGTACTCCGAGGTGGCCCGGGCTCGCGTCCAGGTCGAGTTCAACCGCAAGGACGACGAGCTCCTCGACGAGGGGGACGACGGTGCGGAGTGACGGCCGCACGCACTGGACCATGATGAATGTGACGAAAGACGAGGAGGCGTAGCCGTGGACATCGACATGAGTGCCCTGCGCACGCTGGTCAACGAGAAGAACATCCCCTTCGACCTGCTGGTCGAGTCGATCGAGTCGGCCCTCCTCACCGCGTACCACCGCACCGAGGGCTCGCGCCGCCGCGCGCGGGTGCACCTGGACCGCAAGAGCGGGCACGTCACCGTGTGGGCGATGGAGGACCCGGCGGAGCTGGAGGAGGGCGTCGAGCCGAAGGAGTTCGACGACACCCCGAACGGCTTCGGCCGGATCGCGTCCAGCATCGGCATCCAGGTGATGATGCAGCGCCTGCGCGACGCCGCCGACGACCAGACCTTCGGCGAGTACGCGGGCAAGGAGGGCGACATCGTCACCGGTGTCGTCCAGCAGGGCAACGACCCGAAGAACGTGCTGGTCGACATCGGCAAGCTGGAGGCCATCCTGCCGCCGCAGGAGCAGGTCCCGGGCGAGGACTACCGGCACGGCACCCGGCTCAAGTGCTACGTCGTGGCGGTGCGCCGCGGTGTCCGCGGGGCGTCGGTGACGCTGTCGCGCACGCACCCGAACCTGGTGAAGAAGCTGTTCGCGCTGGAGGTCCCGGAGATCGCGGACGGCAGCGTGGAGATCGCGGCCATCGCCCGCGAGGCCGGCCACCGGACCAAGATCGCGGTCTGGTCGCGCCGCGCCGGGCTGAACGCCAAGGGCGCCTGCATCGGCCCGATGGGCTCCCGGGTGCGCGCGGTGATGGGCGAGCTGCACGGCGAGAAGATCGACATCGTCGACTGGTCGGAGGACCCCCGCGAGATGGTCGCCGCCGCGCTGTCCCCCGCACGGGTGACCAGCGTGGAGATCGTCGACGCCGCCCAGCGCTCCGCCCGGGTGATCGTGCCCGACTACCAGCTGTCGCTGGCGATCGGCAAGGAGGGCCAGAACGCCCGCCTCGCGGCCCGCCTCACGGGGTGGCGGATCGACATCCGGCCGGACACCGAGGACGGCGGCCAGGAATCCGCGGAGCGGTAGTCAGTGTTGTAGCGGGCGGCCCCGCTGGTCCTGCCGGGACCGGTGGGGCGGCGCCATGTCCCTTCGGAGGGGTAGACTTGCCTTCGTCTGGCCGGACGCATGTCCGAGCACGCCCGGAACGCACCTGCGTGGGCTGCCGCAAGCGCGCGGCCAAGCACCAGCTGTTGCGTGTCACGGCGGTCGAGGGCGTCTGCGTCCCCGATCCTCGTGGCGCACTGCCAGGCCGGGGCGCACACCTGCATCCCGATCCGGCCTGCCTCGACCTCGCGGTCCGCCGTCGGGCGTTCCCCCGGGCCTTCCGGCTCCAGGGCACGCTCGACACGGAGCGGCTCCGCGGGTTCATCGAGGAGCGGGCGGGTGACAACCCGGAGTCCTGAGGCTCTCGGGCCCGCGAAAGAGAACCACCGCAACAAGTACGGCGTGCGGGCAGCCGCGTGTCGTGCCACCAGTCAGGTACCTCGCGATGTGGAAGTAGGTCGAGATTGCGATGAGCACTCGATGAGTACGCGATGAGTACGCGATGGGTACGCCCATGAAGTAGCGACAGTCCGGCGGACGAGACCCCCCGGACTCATAGACAGGAGTGAAGTGGCTAAGGTCCGGGTTTACGAACTCGCCAAGGAACTTGGCTTGGAGAGCAAGGCCGTCATGGCCAAGCTCACCGAGCTCGGTGAGTTCGTCCGTTCGGCGTCCTCGACGATCGAGGCGCCGGTCGTGCGCAAGTTGACTGACGCGCTTGGTGTGGCCCCCACCGGTGGTGGTTCCGCTGCCAAGCCGGGCCCGCGGAAGACCGCGGCGCCCTCCCCCGCAGGTGCCCCCAAGCCGGGTGCTCCGACCCCGGGTCCGCGCCCCAGCGCGACCCCTGGTCCCCGTCCCACCCCGGCCGCAGGTCCTGCGGCCTCTGCGGCTCCGGCCGCGCCCGCCGCCGCGAAGCCGGGTGCGCCGACGCCGGGCCCGCGCCCGGCCGCGCGTCCCGCCGCTCCGGCGGCTCCGGCCGCGCCCGCGGCCGAGTTCTCCTCGCCGGCTCCGGCCGGTGACGCCCCGCGTCCGTCCGCTCAGGCCCCGCGCCCGAGTGGTCAGGCCTCCGGCGCTGCCCGTCCGGGCCCGCGTCCGGCCGGCCCGCGTCCGGGCAACAACCCGTTCACCTCGGGCAGCGCCACCGGCATGGCCCGCCCCGGCGACCGCCGTGCGGGCGCGCCGGGTGGGCGTCCGGGTGCTCCGGGTGCGCAGGGCGGCGACCGCCCGCGTCCCGGTGGTGACCGGCCGCGTCCGGCGGGTGCTCCGGGTGCCGGCGCCCCCCGTCCGGGTGGCGACCGTCCGCGTCCGGCGGGTGCTCCGGGTGCCGGCGCGCCGCGTCCCGGTGGTGACCGGCCGCGTCCGGCCGCTCCGGGTGCCGGTGCCCCCCGTCCGGGTGGCGCCCCCCGTCCCGACGGCATGCCGCGTCCGGCGGCGCCGCGTCCCGGCGGGCCGACCCCGTCCGGCATGCCGCGTCCGAACCCGGGCATGATGCCGCAGCGTCCGGCTCCGGGCCCGCGTCCCGGCCCGGGTGGCCGTGGTCCGGGTGGCCCCGGCGGCCGTCCCGGTGCTCCGGGTGGTGCCCGTCCGGGCTTCCAGGGTCGTCCGGCCGGTCCGGGCTCGCGTCCGGCCGGTGGCGGCGGCTTCGGCGGTCCGCGTCCGGGTGGCGGTGCTCCGGGTGGTGGCGGCGGCTTCGGCGGCGCCCGTCCGGGTGGTTTCGGCGGTCGTCCGGGTGGCCCGGGTGCCCGTGGTGGCACGCAGGGTGCCTTCGGTCGCGGCCCCGGTGGCCGTCCGGCGCGTGGCCGCAAGTCGAAGCGGGCGAAGCGCCAGGAGTACGAGGCCATGCAGGCCCCGTCCGTCGGCGGTGTGATGCTGCCCCGCGGCAACGGCCAGACCGTTCGCCTGTCGAGCGGCGCCTCGCTGATGGACTTCGCGGAGAAGATCAACGCCAACCCGGCCGCGCTCGTCTCCGTCATGTTCAACCTCGGCGAGATGGTCACCGCGACGCAGTCGGTCTCCGACGCGACGCTGCAGCTGCTGGCCGACGAGATGGGCTTCCAGCTGGAGATCGTCAGCCGGGAGGACGAGGACCGCGAGCTGCTGGAGTCGTTCGACATCGACTTCGGTGCCAACGAGGGCGGCGACGAGCAGCTGGCCCCGCGCCCGCCGGTCGTCACCGTCATGGGTCACGTCGACCACGGTAAGACCCGCCTGCTGGACGCCATCCGCAAGTCCAACGTGGTGGCCGGCGAGGCCGGTGGCATCACCCAGCACATCGGTGCCTACCAGGTCGTCACCGAGGTGAACGGCGAGCAGCGTCCGATCACCTTCCTGGACACCCCGGGTCACGAGGCGTTCTCCGCCATGCGTGCCCGTGGTGCCAAGTCCACCGACATCGCGATCCTGGTGGTCGCGGCCAACGACGGTGTCATGCCGCAGACGGTCGAGGCGCTCAACCACGCCAAGGCCGCCGGTGTGCCGATCGTGGTCGCCGTCAACAAGATCGACGTCGAGGGCGCCGACCCGACCAAGGTCCGCGGCCAGCTGACCGAGTTCGGCCTGGTGGCCGAGGAGTACGGCGGCGACACCATGTTCGTCGACATCTCCGCCCGCCAGGGTCTGCACATCGATCAGCTGCTGGAGGCCGTGGTCCTGACCGCGGACGCCTCGCTCGACCTCCGGGCCAACCCCGAGCAGGACGCGCAGGGTATTGCGATCGAGGCCCACCTCGACAAGGGCCGCGGCGCCATGGCGACCGTGCTGGTCCAGCGCGGTACGCTCCGCGTCGGCGACTCGATCGTCGTGGGCGACGCCTACGGCCGCGTCCGCGCGATGCTGGACGAGAACGGCAACAGCCTCACCGAGGCCGGCCCGTCCCGCCCGGTGCTGCTGCTCGGTCTGACCTCGGTGCCCCGCGCCGGCGACAGCTTCATCGTCGTCGACGAGGACCGCACCGCCCGCCAGATCGCCGAGAAGCGCTCGGCCCGCGACCGCAACGCCGCCTTCGCGCAGCGTCGCGTCCGGGTGTCCCTGGAGGACCTGGACAAGGCCATCGCCGCCGGCTCCATCGAGCAGCTCAACCTCATCATCAAGGGTGACGTCTCCGGTTCGGTCGAGGCCCTCGAGGACGCCCTGGTCAAGCTGGACGTGGGCGAGGAGGTCGAGCTCCGGGTGCTGCACCGCGGCGTCGGTGCGATCACCGAGTCCGACGTCGACCTGGCCATGGGCTCGGACGCCATCATCATCGGCTTCAACGTGCGCGCCGAAGGCCGTGCGCGTGCCGCGGCCGAGAAGGAAGGCGTGGACGTCCGGTACTACTCGGTCATCTACCAGGCGATCGAGGAGATCGAGAACGCCCTCAAGGGCATGCTCAAGCCGGAGTACGAGGAGGTGCGCCTCGGCGCCGCGGAGATCCGCGAGGTCTTCCGCTCCTCCAAGTTCGGCAACATCGCCGGTGTCCTGGTCCGCGACGGCATCATCCGCCGCAACGCCAAGGCCCGCCTGCTGCGCGACGGCAAGGTCGTGGCGGAGAACCTCTCGATCGAGGGTCTGCGCCGCTTCAAGGACGACGCGACCGAGGTCCGCGAGGGCTTCGAGGCCGGTGTCACGCTCGGGTCGTTCAACGACATCAAGGTCGACGACATCATCGAGACCTACGAGATGCGCGAGAAGCCGCGCGCGTAAGCGGACGGCTGCCGGGGCCGGTCGACGGGTGGTATTTCCGTCGACCGGCCCCGGTCTCGCTGTGTAGGGTCCGGGGTAGTCGAATTCCGCGGCGTCAGCCCGAGTCCGGGCTGTCTCCCCGAGGCCCCCAGGTCGGCGAGACCTGTCATACATGTTCGTGGGAACACTCACCTTCGACCTGCTGCTGGGCGACGTCCACTCGCTCAAGGAGAAGCGTTCGATCGTGCGGCCCATCGTGGCCGAACTGCAGCGCAAGTACAGCGTGTGCGCTGCCGAGACCGGGAACCAGGATCTGCACCGCCGGGCCGAGATCGGCCTGGCGGTGGTGTCCGGCGACGCCGGGTACGTCACCGAGATCCTGGACAGCTGTGAGCGGTTGGTCGCCGGCCGCCCCGAGGTGCAGCTCCTCGCCGCGAGGAGGCGCTACCACAACGACGACGACGAATGACCCCTGTGGAGTCCGCCGGCGGAAGTCGCCGTTCTCACACAGATCAGGACCCAGAGCGCCCGCAAGGCCGGGCGCGGGCCGGTACTTTGGGGCGTGGGCCCCGACGGGCATGCAGCTCGCCCGGGTGCCGGGCCCACTGCACGAGGAGGCAACGTGACCGACACCGCAAGGGCGCGCAAGCTCGCCGACCGCATCCAGGTGGTCGTCGCCCAGACCCTGGAGCGGCGGATCAAGGACCCGAGGCTCGGGTTCGTGACCATCACCGACACCCGGGTGACCGGCGACCTGCGCGAGGCCACCGTCTTCTACACCGTCTTCGGCGACGAGACCGAGCGCCAGGCCACCGCGGCCGCGCTGGAGAGCGCCAAGGGCGTGCTCCGCTCGGAGGTCGGCAAGCAGACCGGGGTGCGCTTCACCCCGTCGCTGACCTTCGTCGCGGACGCCCTGCCGGAGAACGCCCGGAACATCGACGACCTGCTCGACCGGGCCCGGACCTCCGACGCAGCCGTGCGCACGCAGGCCGCGGGGGCGACCTACGCCGGCGACGCGGACCCGTACAGGGTCCCGGCGTCCGAGCGTGACGACGAGGACGAGTAGTCATGGCGGGTGAGCCGGCGCAGGCCGGTTCGACCACGGGGGCGTCTTCCACCAGTGCGGTGGAGGGTGCCCTCGCGGTGCTTCCGGGCTCGGTGCTCCCCGGGCCGCGGGCCGAGGAGAGCGGCTTCGAGCTGGTCTGGCAGGCCGTGGTGGCCGAGATCGGGCGGGCCCGCACGATCGACCTGATCTGCCACATCTGCCCGGACGGCGACGCGCTGGGCTCCGCCCTGGCGGCCGGGCTGGCGCTGCGCGGGCTCGGTCACGAGGTGCGGGTCTCCTTCGGCGACGACCCGCAGGTGGTGCCCGAGTCGCTCGCGTTCCTGCCCGGCCAGGAGCTGATCGTGCCGGCCGCCGAGGTGCCGGACGTCCCCGAGCTGGTGCTCTGCTTCGACGTGGCCGCCGAGAGCCGGCTCGGCCTGCTGCACGACAAGGCCTTCGCCGCGCCCGTGCTGGTGGTCTTCGACCACCACGCCTCCAACCCCGGCTTCGGCACCCACCAGTTGATCGACTCGACCGCGCCGGCCACCGCCGTGCTGGTCGACGAGCTGCTGAGGCGGCTCGGCGTCGGACTCGACCAGGACCTGGCCACCTGCCTCTACACCGGGGTCGCCACCGACACCGGCTCGTTCAAGTACCGGGCCACCACGCCCGCCACCCACGAACTCGCCGGACGGCTGCTGGCCACCGGCATCCGGCACGACCTGATCTCCCGGCAGCTGTGGGACACCTCCTCCTTCGGCTACCTCAAGGTGCTCGCGGGCGCCCTCGACCGGGCGGTCTACGAGCCGGACGCGGCGGGCGGGTTGGGGCTGGTGTGGACCTGGGTGCCGTACCAGGACCTCGTGCTGTTCAGCGTCACGATCGAGGAGATCGAGGGGCTGATCGACATCCTGCGCCGTCCGGCCGAGGCCGAGGTGGCGCTGGTGCTCAAGCAGGACCCGGACGGGACGCTGCGCGGCTCCTCGCGCTCCAAGGGCGCGGTGGACGTCGCCGCGGCCTGCTCCGAACTGGGCGGCGGTGGGCACGTCTACGCGGCCGGGTTCAGCGCCCGGGCGGACGTGGCCGCCGTGGTCGAGCGGTTCCGGGCCGCGCTGCGGCCGGTACGTTGAGGGTGCTGTGTTGATCAGCCTGCGAATGCCGTTTTAGAGAAAGAACCCGATGAAGCGCAAAGGCACCGGCCCGGACGGCCTGGTGATCGTCGACAAGCCGGAGGGCATCACCTCGCACGGGGTGGTCGCCAAGCTGCGGTGGCTGGCCGGGACGCGGAAGGTCGGCCACGCCGGCACGCTCGACCCGATGGCCACCGGCGTGCTGGTGATCGGGGTCGAGCGGGCCACCCGGCTGCTCGGCCACCTGATGCTCACCGCCAAGACGTACGAGGCGACGATCCGGCTCGGCCAGACCACGATCACCGACGACCGGGAGGGCGAGGTCACCTCGTCCACCCCGGCCGACGGGGTGGAGCGGGCGGCGATCGACGCCGGGATCGCGGCGCTCACCGGCGAGATCATGCAGGTGCCGTCCAAGGTCAGCGCGATCAAGATCGACGGCAAGCGGTCGTACGCGCGGGTGCGCGAGGGCGAGGACTTCGAGCTCGCGGCCCGGCCGACGACGATCCACTCCTTCACCGTGCACGAGCAGCGCGCGGCGGTCGCCGAGGACGGCACGCCGGTGATCGACCTGGACGTGACCGTGGAGTGCTCCTCCGGCACCTACATCCGCGCGCTGGCCCGGGACCTCGGCGCCGGGCTCGGCGTCGGCGGGCACCTGACCGCGCTGCGGCGCACCAAGGTGGGGCCGTACTCGGTGGAGTCGGCGCGGACCCTGGAGCAGCTCGAGGCCGCAGTCACCGGCGGCTCCGCCGCAGGGCTCGAGGTGCTGCCGATCGCGGACGCGGCGGCGGCCGCCTTCCCGCGCTGGGACCTCGACGCCCCGCAGGCCGAGAAGCTGTCCCACGGCGCCCGGCTCAAGGCGCCCGGGCTGGGCGTGGACGGGCCGATCGCGGTGTTCGGGCCGGACGGGCGCTTCCTCGCGCTGGTGGAGGAGAAGGGCGGGCAGGCGAAGCCGGTGGCGGTGTTCGTCGGCTGAGGCTCTGTCGTGGAGTGGAACCCCCGTCGGATCTTTCCGGCGGGGGTTCATTCGTCCGGGCGAGCGCGCGAGGTGAACGCCGGTGGTGAACGGCGCGTGGGTGGTCGGTTCGCCCTCCTGACGGGCAGGTCTCCGGGCGTCGGGCGAGGGACGGTTTCACGGGGGAGGACAGGCGCATGCCGGAATTCCTGGACGGTGACGGGATGGCGGGCGATCCGGGGCGGTACCTGCTGCGGATCCGCGACCTCAACGGGCGGCTGCACGGCTTAGGGTTCGTCGCCGACCCGGAGGGCACCGTGCTCACCTCCCACGACTGCGTCGCGGGCCTGGACCGGGTGGTCCTGCACACCCCCGGCGGGCAGGCCCGGGTGCTCGGCCCTGACAGCGTGCTGCCGCTGCCCGAGCACGGGCTGGCCCTGCTGCGCACCGACGCGGTCGGCGGGCTGCCGGTGCCGCCGCTGCCGGTCGCCGCCGCGGGGGCCGGGTGCGAGGTGCTGCTGCCCGCGCTCGCGGGCGAGGACGGACGGGCGGTGGCGCTGCGCTGCGGCGTGCTCGGGGTGACGGGCGCGGGGTACGCGGGACCGGACCGCGTCCACCTGCTGCGCGGGGTGCTGCTGCTCGACGTCCCGGTGGTCGGGGGTGTCGCGGTACCGGCCGGATCGCCGGTGCTGGACGTCCGCAGCGGCGCGGTGGTCGGACTCGTCGCGCCCGCCCTGGGCGGCCCGCAGCACGGAGGCGCGCTGCCGGCCGTGCCCGCGGCGGGCGGGGTGTCCCCCGCGCCGGAGCTGGCCGGGCTGGCGGCGCGCAACGCGGCGGCCGTGCCCGCGTACGGGCCCGCGCTCAACCTCGCCGGGGTGCTGCGGCTGGCCGGCGCCCAGCTGGGCGCCGCCGGGGCCGGGCCTGGGCGGGTGGCCGGGCTCGCCGCCGACCGGGTCGACCGGCCGGACGGCCTCGTCGGGGACGAGCCGACGGCCACCGTCACGGCCCTCGTCGGGGCGCCGGGCAGTGGCCGCAGCACCGAGCTCGCCGCCCTCGCCGTGCGCCGGTCCGGCGGTGCCCGCCCGCTGCCCACGCTCTGGCTGCGTGGCGCCGACCTGTGGGCCGAGGACCGTTCGCTCGCCGATCCGGTGGAGCGGGCGCTGGCCGCGGCGGCGGCTGAGCTGGGCGTCCCGGCGCCCGCGCCGGAGCCCGTCGTGGCCCTGTGCGCGGCGGCGGGGCGGCCGCTGCTGGTCGTCCTGGACGGTCCGGAGGAGGCGCCCGTGGCGCCGGGCACGGCGTGGCTGCGGGCGGCGGGGGAGTGGCTGACGGGCTGCGGGGCCCGGCTGCTGATCGCCTGCGGGGAGGAGAGCTTGGAGCCGCCGGCTGCGGGGGAGTGGGGCGAGCCGGGTGATGGCGACGCCCCGCCACCCGACCAGGAGCACGAGGAGGCCGCGAACGGGGACCTGACCAGCGCCCCGACCGTACGGGTGGTCCGCGCGGTGCCGCCCAGCCTCGCCGTGCACCGCCTCGGGCCGCTGCCCGGTGAGGCGGCGGAGCGCGTCCGGCGCCGGTACGGGCTGCCGCCGGGCCGGCTGGGCGCGGCCGATGCGTGGCACCCGCTGGCGGTGCGGCTGGCCGGGGAGCTGTGGGCGCAGGAGCTGGAGGGGGAGCCCGAGGGCCGGGGCGACCTGTTCGGCGCGTACCTGGACCTGCGCTGTCTGCGCGTGGCGCAGCGGCTGGTGGACGAGGGGCGCCCGCGCCGCCCGGGGGCGCACCGGAAGGGCGCGGTGCGCCCGGCCGGGCCGTCCGCCGGGCGGGTGCGGCGGCTGGCGGCGGCGGTGGCCGGGCGGGTGCACGAGGCGGCCCGGCGGATGCTCGGCGCGGATCAGGGCGGGCTGGGCCGGGCCGGGTTCGAGGAGCTGTTCCCGGTGACGGGCGGCTGGGCGTCGGCGGTGCTCGCGGAGGGTCTGTTCGTGCCGGCCGGGCCCGGTTTCCGCTTCGCGCACGGGGAGTTCGCGGACTGGTTGCAGGGCCTGCACCTCGACCTGGACGCGGCGCTGCGGCTGCTGCTGGGGGAGGCCGAGGACGTCCGCCCGGCGGGCGAGGCGTGCGTGGTGGCCCGGCACCGGATCGGCCCGGTGGCGGCGGCGCTGCGCCGGGTGGCCGACACGTGGGGGGCGCCGGCCCTCGACCCGTGGCTGCACCGGCTGTGGCGGGCCCTGGACCTGCGCCCGCCGGGCAGCGAACCGGCGTGGTGGGCGGGCCGGTTGCTCGTGGCGGGGCTGGCGGCCAGTCCGGACGTCGCCGAACACCGGGCGCTGCTGGACCAGCTGGCTGGACGGATCGCCGAACGCGCCGAGCGGGAGGGCGGGTTCGGCGCGCTGCCGGTGGACGGGCTGGGCCGGTTCGGTCCGGCGTTCTGGACCGGGCTCGGCCTGTCCGTCGAGGACGAACTCCCCTTGCTGCGGTGCCTGGTGGTCGCGGACGGGCCCGGGCCGGGCTCCTCGTGCTCGTCGGCGGGCGAGGAGGGCACGTTCCTCGTGGCGGTCGCCGAGCGGCTGCGCGCGGATCCGGCCACGGTGTTCCCGTTGCTCTGCGCCTGGTTCGACGACCCCCGCGGCCTGCCAGGCCGCCCCGGCCCCAGGGGGTGTCGCAGCGTCGCCGACCTCACCCACGACCTGCTCCACGCCCACCGCAGGCTCGCCCTGGACGAGTTGGCCGACGCGCTGGCCGACGCCGCCCACCCCCGGGCGGACGCGCTGCTCACCGTGCTCGCCGCCGATGAGCCGTCGGCGCTCTGCCGCGCCGTGGACCGCTGGAGCCACGATCAGCGGCCCGAGCGGCACGTCGCCGCCGCCGTGCACGCGCTGCGCGTCGCCCCGCACGCGCGCGGAGCCGGGCCGGAGCTGTTGCGGTACACCGCGCTGACCCTGCTCGCCCGCGAGGACGAACCCGCCCTGCACGGCGCCGCGTTGGCCCTGCTGGTCGGCGATCCGCGCAGCCGGGCCGAGCACCTCCCGGCCGCGCTGGAGCTCTACCGGGCGGGCAGCGACGCGTTCCTCACCGCGCGGGCGCTGGCCCCGGCCCTGGAGAGCGACCCGGAACCCGTCCTGGCCGCGCTCGCCGACCGGTTGGCCGAGCCCCGAGCGGCCGTCGCCGAGACCCTGCGGGTGCTCGCCGACGCCGGGGCCCCGGTGGCCACCCGGCGGGGCGCCGAGCTGGCCGCCCGGCTGCTGCGGGAGCGCCCCGCGCTGGCCGGGCCGGTCGCCGCCGACTACCTGGGCCGCCGCCTGGAGCGCGCCGCCACCGCGGGACCGGGAGCCCGGCTGGAGCTGCGGCTGCTGCTGGGCGGCGCGCTGGCCGCGCGGGCGGCGGCCGTCCGCCGGCCGTTCGCCGAGGTGCTGTCGGTGCCGGTGGCCGACCCGGCGGCCGACGCGCTGCGCTGCGAGCTGCTCGACACCCTGCTCGCCACCGAGAACGATCCGGCGGTGCTGACGGCCACCGTCGAGCGGCTGGCCGAGCACTGCGCGGCCGAGAAGCCGGCCCGGGCCCGCGCGGTGCTGGCCCGCGTGACACCCGGGCTGCCGGCCGCGGACGAAGTGCTGGTGCGCTGCGCCGGCCGCTCGGCGGTGTTCGCGCAGCTGCTCGCGCAGTGGCCGCAGGACACCGCGCCGACCCCGCCGGACGGTCCCCGGCTGGCTCGGATGCGGGCCCTGGTGGCGGCTGGGCGGGACCCTCAGTACGCCGCCGCGGAGGCGGAGCGGGCACCGTTCGAACGTGTGGTGCGCTCAACCCGTATTCCGGTGCCTGAGCAAAGGCAGGCGCATGGCACGCTATAGGGGTTCGGGTTTTGAGCGTTTGAGCGTACAGAAGGTACGCGCCGTACGGAACAAGGAGCGGTCAGGGTGCAGCGCTGGCGTGGCGTGGAGGAGATCCCCGGTGACTGGGGACGCAGCGTCGTCACCATCGGCTCGTTCGACGGTGTGCACCGCGGACATCAGCTGATCATCGGACGGGCGGTCGAGCGGGCCCGCGAGCTCGGCGTCCCGTCCGTCGTCGTCACCTTCGACCCGCACCCGCGCGAGGTCATCCGTCCGGGCAGCCACCCCGCGCTGCTCGCCCCGCAGGCGCGCCGCGCCGAGCTGATCGAGGGCCTCGGCGTGGACGCGGTCCTGGTGCTGCCGTTCACCCCGGAGCTGTCGCAGGAGTCGCCGGAGACCTTCGTCCAGCAGGTGCTGGTGGACGCGCTGCACGCGCGCGTCGTCATCGAGGGGCCCAACTTCCGCTTCGGACACCGGGCGGCCGGGGACGTGGCGCTGCTCACCGAGCTGGGCCGGTCGGCCGGGTTCGACGTCGAGGTGGTCGACCTCCAGGTGAGCGGCACGGCTGGTGCGGGCGAGCCGTTCTCGTCCACGCTGACCCGGCGCCTGGTCGAGGCCGGCGACATGGCCGGGGCCGGCGAGGTGCTGGGTCGGCCGCACCGGGTCGAGGGCGTCGTGGTGCGCGGGGCGCAGCGCGGCCGCGAGCTCGGCTACCCGACCGCCAACGTGGAGACCGTACCGCACAGCGCGATCCCGGCCGACGGCGTGTACGCGGGCTGGCTGATCGTCCCGACGGATGGGCCTGTCCAGCCCGAGGGCGGGCGAGGGGAGAAGATGCCGGCCGCGATCTCGGTGGGCACCAACCCGACCTTCGACGGCACCGCGCGCACCGTCGAGGCGTACGCCATCGACCGGGTCGGCCTGGACCTGTACGGGCTGCACGTGGCCGTCGACTTCCTGGCCTACCTGCGCGGCATGGAGAAGTTCGACTCGATCGAGGCGCTGCTCGACCGCATGGCCGACGACGTCAAGCAGGCCCGTGAGCTGACCGACGGCGCCTGAGCCGTCCCGTAGCCGTGCGAGAAGGGCCCCTCCGACGAGGTCGGAGGGGCCCTTCGGCGTCACTGAGGGGGCTGCGGCGGGTAGCCGTAGCCGGGGGGCGGCTGGTAGCCGTCCGGCTCCGCGGGCGGGGCCGGGTGCGGGGCGGCGGGCTGGGGCCACTCCGGCGCGGGCGGCTGCGCGCCGCCCGGGTGGGGCTGCGGGTAGCCGTACCCGGCGGGGGGCGGGGTCTGGCCGGGCTGCGGGTAGCCGTACCCGCCCGGGGGCGGCACCTGGCCGGGCTGCGGTGCCCACGGCGTGCCGGGGGCCGGCTGGGCGGCCGGTGCCGGGTACGGCTGGGCGGGGGCCTGGTAGGGCTGCGGCTGGCCGGGCTGCTGCGCGTACGGCTGCGGCTGGGCCTGCTGCTGCGCCTGTTGCTGCCAGCCGCCCTGCTGCTGGGCGGCCTGCTGGGCCCGGACGATGTCCTCGCCGACCAGGGTGGCGAGCTCGAAGTAGGCCTCGCGGACCTTGGGCCGCATCATGTCGAGGTTGACCTCGGCGCCGGCCGCCAGGCTCTCGTCGAACGGCACCACGACCACGCCGCGGCAGCGCGTCCTGAAGTGCGCCACGATGTCCTCGACCTTGATCAGCTTGGCGGTCTCGCGCACCCCGGAGACCACCGTGATGCTGCGCTGCACGAGGTCCGCGTAGCCGTGCGCGGAGAGCCAGTCGAGCGTGGTGGAGGCACTGGAGGCACCGTCCACGCTGGGGGTGGAGACGATGATCAGCTGGTCGGCCAGGTCGAGCACCCCGCGCATCGCGCTGTACAGCAGACCGGTGCCGGAGTCGGTCAGGATGATCGGGTACTGGCGGCCCAGCACGTCGATGACCTGGCGGTAGTCCGAGTCGTTGAAGGTGGTCGAAACGGCCGGGTCGACGTCGTTCGCCAGGATCTCCAGGCCCGAGTGCAGGTCCTGCGAGGTGAACTGACGGATGTCCATGTAGCTGCGCAGGTGCGGGATGGCCGTCACCAGGTCGCGGATGGTCGCGCCGGTCTGGCGCTTGACCCGGCGGCCGAGGGTGCCGGCGTCCGGGTTGGCGTCGATCGCGATCACCTTGTCCTGGCGCTCGCTGGCCAGGGTCGCGCCGAGCGCGGTGGTGGTCGTGGTCTTGCCGACGCCGCCCTTGAGGCTGATGACGGCGATCTTGTAGCAGCTCAGCACCGGGGTGCGGATGATCTCCAGCTTGCGGGTCTTCTCGGCCGCCGCGGCCTTGCCGCCGAACTGGAACCGCGGCTGCTGGCGCTGCTGCTTGGGCTGGCTGCGCAGCAGGCGGTCCGAGGACAGCTCGACGGCGGCCGTGTAGCCGAGCGGGGCGCCGTGCGCGGTCTGCTGCGGGGCGGGGCCCTGCTGGCCCTGCTGGAACGCGGCGGGCGCCGGGGCGGCGGCCTGCTGCGGCCAGGGCTGCGCGGGGCCGGGCTGGGCCGGCGCGGCGGGCTGGTGGTAGGCGGCGGGCTGCGGCCAGCCGCCCTGGCGCGGGTCGACCGGCGCGGAGGGCGGGCCGGGCTGCGGGCCCTGCTGCTGGTCGGCGGGCTGGGACTGGACGGGCTGCGGCTGCACCGGCTGCGAGCCGGGCGCAGGCTGCGGCTGGACGGGCTGGGCCTGGGCCGCGGCCTGCTGGGCGGCCCACGCGGCGGCCTGCGGGTCCTGCGGGGCGACGGCGGCGGGTGGCTGCGCGAACGACGGCGGCGGGGCCGGCGGGCCGGGCTGCGCCGACTGCGCGCCGGCCTGCGGGTCGGGGTACGGCTGCGGGGTGGTCGGGGCCGGCTGCTGGTGCGCGACCGGGGCCGCCGGGGGCCAGCCCGGCGCGGCGGCCGGCGGCTGCTCGTGCTGGACCTGGGTCGGCGGCGGGAAGGCGGCGTACGGGGCCTCGGCCACGGCGGGCGCCGGTTCGGGCGCGGGCGCCGGAGTCGGAGCCGGTGTCGGGGCGGGCGCGGGTGTGGCCGGCTGCTCGGCGACGGGGGCGTGCGAATGGGCGGGCGCGGGCTCGCCCGAGGGAGCGGGGAGGGCATGCGGAGCCGGTCCCGGAGGCGGCACGACCGTCGGGGCCGGGGCCTCCGGAGCCGTGGCGGCCGGAGCCACCGGCTCGGCCGGAGTCGCCGGGGCGTCCGTCCGCACGTACCAGGACGGGGGAGTGTAGTCGGGCGCGTCGGACCAGTCGTCGTCGTCCTCCGCCGCGTTGTGGCCGACGTAGACGCCGTCCCGATCGCTGCTCACTAGGGCTCCCTCGTGTTCGCCGCCGCTTGTTTCAGCGGTGCCGTTGCCGCCTCAAGACTAGGCCGTATGGCCGACGTCGTTGTAGGCGGAGTCCGATCCCGGCCGGCCGGTCGGCCGCGCCGGTCAGGCGGGCGGGTCCACCCGGCGCGGCCCGCCCAGGACCTGCAGCTCCGTCTGCCCGGCCACGGCCCGAACGTACTGACGGTGCATCCGGGTCGTCCAGAGCGTCAGGTCGTCGCCGAGGGTGGGCAGGGCGGCGACGTCCTCCGGCGGCAGTGAGAGCGCGCGCTCAAGGATCCCGGCCTCCTCCGGCTGGACCCGCTGCACGCCCACGAGGTCGGCGGCGTTGACGAGTCGCGCGGCCTCCGGGACGAGCCACGGCAGGACCGTCAGCGTGGTCTGCCAGGGCGCGGCGGACAGCCGGCTGCGCGGCGGGCGGGCGGTGAGGTCGCGCACCACCAGCACCGGCGAGGTGAACGACGCGCCCTGCGGGCCGAGCCGCCCGGCCTGGTGGACGGTCACGCACGGCTGCCCGCCGCCCGCGGCCTGCGCCGGCGCGGCCCAGGCCTGCGGGCGGGCGGTCTCCACCGCGATCCGCGCGCCGGTCGAGGCCGCCCGCAGCGCGATCAGCTGGGCCGTCCACAGACCGCCGACGAGCACCAGGTCGTGGGCGGTCGGCCGGAAGAGCCCCAGCACCGACGGCCGGCCCTCCACGTCCACGCCGATCACCACGCCGTCGTCGCCGAGGGGGAAGGCCGGCGCGCCCAGGTCCGCGGCGGCGAGGACGTGCTTCTCCCGGCGAGGGCCGCGGAGGCCGAACCCGGGCAGGATCCGTGGGCGGGGGCGCGGCTGCGCGGTGGCGGGGAGGGGGCGGGTCGGGTGTGCCATCAGGCGGTTCCTCCCAGCGGCAGCGTGGCCAGGACGCCGGGGACCTGCTCCAGGTCGAGCCGGCTCAGGCCGAGGCCGGCGTCCCGTGCGCGGGACTCCACGTCGCGGCAGGTCCCGGCGAGCTCGCTCTCGCTGCGCCCGGTCAGCCGCAGGTGTCCGCCGAGGGTGACCGAGCCGCCGGTGCCGTGTCCGACGGTCAGGCTGAAGGTGCTGGCCAGCGCGGGGGCGCCGGTGAGCCGGTTGACCAGGTCGGGCACGGTGGTCCCGCCGGGTCGGCCGAACTGCGGCCAGCGGGAGATCCAGTAGGTGCAGTGCCAGCGGTCGTCGATCCGCCAGTAACGGCGGCCCTCCCTGGTCCGGCGGGTGGTTCCGGTGCCGCCGCCGCTGCCCTGGAGCCCGGCCGCCGCGAGCGGGTTGGCGCACGTGGCGACGGCGAGGGCGGCGATCAGCTCGCGCTCGTCCAGCGCGGTCGCGTGGAACCCGGCGCCGCCCAGCCGCCCGGCGAGGTGGTCGGTCACACGTTGGAGCGCCTTGCGGGCGCCCTCCTCACCGCCGCCGCGGGCCCGGACGGCGGTGGCGGCGCGCTCCGGGTCGAGCTTGAGTGCCACCCAGGTGAGCCGTAGTCCCGGGGTCGTGGGGCCGCCCGGCAGCTCGCGGTAGGAGCGGGCGGCGAGCGACTGCTCGGGCAGGTGCGGGGCCGGGGCGGG
Source organism: Kitasatospora sp. NPDC001660 (assembly GCF_053596725.1). Lineage (NCBI taxonomy): Bacteria > Bacillati > Actinomycetota > Actinomycetes > Kitasatosporales > Streptomycetaceae > Kitasatospora > Kitasatospora sp. NPDC001660. The sequence goes on from NZ_JBSFGU010000039.1 coordinate 46,374, forward strand.
CCGGGTGAGCTGCACCAGCTGGACGGATTCCAGGGTGATGTCGTCGACCTGCAGCGCCGAGCAGAGGACGTCCAGCGGGAGCGGTCGGGCGGTGCGCAGCGGCTCGTCCCTGGCCTGGACCAGCAGCACCGAGCTGAGGAAGGTCCCGTCGCCGACCATGCCGGTCTCGCGGTGCACCGGCCGTCCGCCGAAGTCGGCCTCGGCGGCGTGGGTGCACGTGCGCAGGGCGGGTTCGAGCTCCAGCGTGGGGGCGAGCGTCGGATCGGTGTCGGCTGGCGGAAGGGTCGAACTTGCCACCTGGAGACGGGACTTGAGGGCGGAGCGGGCCAACAGCAGCTCCGGGAGGGGCCGGCCGCGCAGCGGGACGAGGCCGACGAGGACCAGGGCGAACCCGAGCGCACCGAGCCCGGCGGCGGCCGCCCGGCCGATCGTCCAGCCGACCGCGACGAGCGCCAGGGCGGCCTCGACCAGGACGAGTTGACGGAGCCCCCGCCGGCCCCCGGGCAGCCCGGACGCCGGGTGGACGCGGACCGTGACGGGCCGGCCGCCGCCGACGGTGGGCGACCTCCCGCCCGATGCCGTGCCACGTCGTCCCGGAGCGGTCTGGCTTGGCATCCCCAGGCTGACCCCCACTGCTCGACCGGCCGGCCCGCTGGCTCGTTCACGGACCGTGCCCGTACGGTACTCATCGTCCGTTGCCGCATCGTAGAGGGTTCGAGCGCGTTCTCGCCCGCGACGGCGGACACGGGGGCGCAACGGTCGGACAGGGGAGACGACGAGATGGCATCGCGCCGGGACGAGCTGAACGCGTACACCTTCGCCCGCAGGCGGATGGTGGGCGCCTTCCTGCTGCCGGGCGGCGGGGGCGGTGACGAGGACGCCCCGCGCCCGGTGCGGGCGGTGCTGCCGAGTCTGGTCGCCGGGGCGGTGATCGTGGCCGGGTTCGGGGTGTGGGGGGTGTTCAGGCCGAGCGCTCCGCTGGACTGGGACGACGGGAAGAGCGTGATCCAGGGCAAGCGGTCGACCACCCGGTACGTGGTGCTGACCGACCCGGACGGGCGGACGAGGCGTCTGCACCAGGTGCTGAACATGTCCTCGGCCCGGCTGGTGCTGCCGGTCGACGCGAAGGTGGTGGTCGTCGACGACGACGTGCTCGACCGCTACCCGAACCACGGTCCGACGATCGGCATCCCGTACGCCCCGGACAAGCTGCCCGGCAAGGAGAACGTGAGCAGGCCGATGAAGTGGTCGGTGTGCGACCGCCCGGGCTCGGACGCCAGGCAGGAGACCGTCAACCAGGCGGTGTTCGTGGCGGCGGGCGCGGACGCCGCGGCGCTGGGGGCCAAGGGCCGGATGCTCGGACCGGACCAGCTGACGCTGGTCCAGCAGGCGGCGGACCAGCAGGTCACCACCTCGGCGGGCGCCGGGCCGGGCGATGCGCGGATCTACCTGGTCGACGCGCAGGGCCGCCGGCACGAGATCGGCTCCCCGCAGGCGGACGACCGTGAGCGGAAGTCGCTGATCACCGCGGTCTTCGGGCCGAACGCGGTGCCGCAGCCGGTCAAGCGCGAGTGGCTGGACACCCTGCTGCCCGGCAGCGCCGTCGTCTTCCCGCAGATCGACGGGGCCGCGGACAGCCCGGGCGTCAACTCCTCGGTGGCGCTGGAGCACCAGGTCGACCGCCGGATCGGCCGACTGGTGCACTACCGGGACCGCAACTACGCGGTCGGCCGGGACCGGCTGTTCCTGGTGACGCCGTTCCAGGCAGAGCTGATCCGACAGAACCCGGCGTACCAGATGCTCTACAAGTACGACCCGGACAAGCAGCCCCGCAACGACGAGATGACCCCGTCCGACCAGGCGAGCTTCGGCACCGGCACCCCGTTGCCCGACGCGGGGGACGGCGACTGGCCGCTCAGGTCCGGTGCGCCGGTGAACAACTGGCAGGACCGGCAGGACGCGCACACGGTCGTGTGCAGCACCTTCGACGGCGTGGCCGAGGACGGCCGCACCCCGAAGCGCAGCGTCTGGGCGGGCCCGGAGTACCCGGCGCAGTACAACAACGGCGCCGGCGCCGCCTACGTGACACCCGGCCACGGGCTGTTCTACCGCGCGCTGGACAACGGCACGGGCGGCTCCGGCACCGACTACCTCATCACCGAGACCGGCCTGCGCTACGCGGTGCCGGCCAACGGCGACGGAGGCTGGGCCCCGTCGGCCTCGCCCGCCGCCCAGCCGGGCCAGAGCCAGGGCCGGAGCGGGGCCCCCAAGTCGCCCGTGTCCCCGCCGAGCGCGTCCCCGCCGAGTCCGTCCAAGGCCGGTGCGCCGGACCAGCCGCAGGTGCCGCAGCAGCCGGACGAGCAGCCCGGCGGAAACCAGGCTCGCCTGGGCTACCAGGGCCTCCGGCCGCAGCCGGTTCCCCGTGAGTGGTCGGACCTGGTGCCGGCCGGTCCGCCGCTCAGCTCGAAGAGCGCCGCGCAGCAGCGGAACGCCTGATCGGCCGGGCGCCCAACGTGAGTTGCGCGGAATCGGGACCGCTGTCATGGTCTGGTGACTACTCAGCGTTCGGAGTTGGGTGAGATGCGTATGCCGACTACAGTGCTCCTGGACATCACAGGGGTGATGAATCGACGGGTCTGCCGACCCGTTGGTCACGGAGTGTCTGTCCGATCGGGGACGGTGGAACATGGGCACTGGTCAGTTCAAGATGACCGCTCAGGAGATGCAGGCGTTTGCCCAGCACATCGAGGAGGTCATCGGCCAGATCGGCCAGGAGCGCAGCAAGCTCAACAGCACGGTCGAGAACATCGCCGGCGGCTGGGCGGGCCAGGCGGCCGAGGCCTACAAGGCGCTCCAGCACCGGTTCAACGAGGACATCGAGAGCCTGAACGGGTCGCTGCGGGCGATCAAGGACGCGATCGAGCTGACGACCAAGTACTACGCGGACACCGAGGCTCACCAGCAGCAGCAGTTCAGCGGCGCCCAGGGCTGATCGTCGGCCCCGGATCCGCCCGGCGGTCCGGGCACTGAGTCACCGCACCGCACACCGAACTGCGCGCATCCTCGATTGGGAGACATCGTGACCGACCACATCCTCGTGAACTTCGAGGCCGTCCACGGCGCCGCCGAGCAGGTCAAGGCCTCCGCCGCCCAGATCAACCACCTGCTGGAGGAGCTCAAGAAGGGCGTCACCAAGATCTCCGCGAGCTGGGAGGGCGCGGCCCAGCAGGGCTACCAGGCCCACCAGGCGAAGTGGGACGCCAAGGCCGCCGACCTCCAGCAGGCCTGCGCCCAGATCGCGAGCTCGCTGGAGTCCGCCGCGCAGAGCTACCACGCCACCGAGAACGGGAACGCGAACCGCTGGCAGCACTGACCGCTCCTCCCGACGGGAGGGACGGACGCGAGGGGCGGGTGCCCGGATCCCGGGCGCCCGCCCCTGTCGCGCAGGGGTGTGAGGGGAGGCAGGGTGTCCGTACGCGGGTACCGGAGGACGGCCGCGGCCCTGGCCGCGTTCACGGTGCTGGCCGCCCCGGCGGCCGCCCCGGCGCGCGCCGACGGCCCGGGTGTCGCCGCCGGCGGCGACTGCCCGGCTCCCGCGCCCGACGTGCAGGTCGTGCCGTGGGCGCTGCAGCGGCTGCTGCTCGACGAGCTCTGGCAGCACGGCCGCACGACCGGCGAGGGCGTCATCGTCGCCGTCATCGACACCGGGGTGGACGACCGCAACCCGCAGCTGGCCGGCAAGGTCAGGGACGGCGGCAGCCTGCTGGTCGACCGGGAGACCAAGGCCCGGATCGACGGTGGCGGCAAGGACGACCCGGTCGGCCACGGCACCAAGGTGGCCGGCATCATCGCGGCCCGCCGCTCCGACCGGACCGGTTTCGTCGGACTCGCCCCCGGCGCCTCCATCCTGTCGATCCGGCAGAACGACAGCGCGGGCAACGGCGACGTCGCCACCCTCGCCGCCGCCGTCGACCAGGCCGTCCGGGCCGGCGCACGGGTCATCAACATCTCCCAGGACGTCCGCGGCGCCGGCACGACCGGCTTCACCGGCTACGCAGAGCTGAAGGCGGCCGTCGAGGCTGCCGAGGCGAACCGCGCGGTGGTGGTCGCCTCCTCCGGCAACGACGGCCGGGAGGGCGACACCTACCCCGGTGCCTTCCCCACCGTGCTCGCCGTCGGCGCCTCCGACCGCAACAACGAGCGCGCGTCCTTCTCCCAGTACGGCGACTTCGTGAAGGTCGCCGCGCCCGGCGTCGGCGTGCTCTCCACCGTCCCGGGCGGCGGCCAGTGCGTCGACAACGGCACCAGCTTCGCCGCCCCGTACGTGTCCGGGCTGGCCGCGCTGCTGATCGGCGCCCACCCCGGCTGGAGCCCCGCCCAGGTGCGGGCCTGGATCGAGCAGACCGCGCAGCGCACCGAGCACGGACCGAACCGCTTCATCGGCTGGGGCGTGGTGGACCCGGTGAAGGCCGTCACCAAGGCCCCGGACGACCCGCCTGCCCAGGCCACGCCGGACGCGCCCGTCCGGCTGGCCGCCGCCCCGATCGTGCCCCGCCCGGCCGGCCTCGGCGAGACCCGGGCCGACCGCGACCGCCGCACCGCGACCTACGTGCTCGGCGTCGGTGCGCTGCTCGTCGCCCTGCTCGTCGGCGGCGGCGTCGTCCTGCGCGACCACCGGCGCCGCACCACCGACTGACCGGACGACCCGCTCCCGGAAACCCGTTCCGATCCGGCCGTAACATCCCGCGCCGGCCGCCGCATCCAAGAGGTGTCAGCGACCACGAGCCATGGGGGACAGCACGCATGAGGCGGATCGGGGGCGGCCGCGAGGCCAAGGACGCGGAGTTCCTGGAGCTCGTGTCCAGCCGGACCGGCCACCTGTACCGCTCGGCCTGCCTGCTGACCAGCGGCGACACCCACCACGCCGAGGACCTCGTGCAGGAGGCCCTCAGCCGGATGTACGTCCTCTGGCGGCGCAGCGCCTGGACGGGCGGACGGCACCGGATCGACAATCCGGCGGCCTACGTCCACACCGTCATGGTGCGGACCTTCATCGCCCAGCAGCGTCGGCGTTCCAGCACCGAGCGCCCCACCGGCGACCTGCCCGAGCCCGAGGGCCGGGAGGCCGACAGCGCGCTGCGGCTGACCCTCCTCGACGCGCTCGGCCGGATGCCGGCCAAGGACCGGGCGGTGCTGGTCCTGCGCTACTGGGAGGACCGCAGTGTCGAGGAGACCGCCGAGGTGCTGCGCGCCTCCTCCGGTGCGGTCCGCACCCGCACCACCCGGGCGCTGGCCCGGCTGCGCACGCTGCTCGGCGACTCCCTGGCCGAACTGGCCACCCGCTGAGCCCCGTTCGGCACCCGACCGACGACATCCGAACCGAAGAGACGGTGATCAACCATGTCCGAACCGGACAAGTTCGAGGACGACCTGCTCTACGCGATGACCCGCACCGGCGAGGGCTTCCGCACCGAGCGGACGGACCTGGCGGCCGGCGGCCTGGGCCTCGGCCGCCGCCGCTGGCGCCGCCGGTCCGCCGCCGCCGTGGTGAGCGGCGCCGCCGCGCTGGCCCTGGTCGGCACCGGCGCGTTCTACCTCTCCGGCACCAAGGGCGGCTCGACGGCCGCGCCGGAGGCGATCAGCGCCGCCGCTGCGACGACCGGTGGTGCGGGCGCGACCCCCGTCACCGCCACCCCGACCGCGACGAAGGCCGCGGCGCCGGCCGCCCCCGTGACCGACAAGGAGATGCTGGCCGCCTTCCAGGCGCTGCTGCCCAAGGGCGAGGTGACGGACACCAAGGGCCAGGGCACGGAGAAGAGCACCACCGCGTACACCCAGCTGGTCTTCGACGACGGCCAGGGCAAGTCCCTGATGAGCGTCTCGGTCCAGAAGTTCTACAAGGGCCAGGAGCAGCCGCACACCTGCCCGGCGGACCTCAAGCTCGCCAATCTGGACTCCTGCACCGCCACGACGCTGCCGGACGGTTCCCAGCTCATGCTCTCCCAGGGCTACGAGTACCCGGACCACCGCGCCACGACCAAGGAATGGGGGGCGACGGTGAGCCGTCCGGACGGCGGCCAGGTCTCCTTCAGCGAGTGGAACGCCGCGCAGGAGAAGGGCGCGCCCGACAGCCGCCCCAACCCGCCGATCACCCTGGACCAGGCGAAGGCGATCGTCACCGACAAGGCCTGGGACAAGGTCGTCGCGGCGGTCCGGTACAACGGCATCGACCCGACGGTGGAGGACCCGGGCGTCTCGCCGGACGAGAAGCAGGCGATCCTGACCAAGCTGCTGCCCGCCGGCGTCACGGTCCAGAGCCGCAGCACCCACCTGGTCTCCGACCTCTACCAGCTGACCGGCGAGGGCGGGGCCAAGGGCACGATCACCGTCCGGCTCGCGAACTGGTCGCGGCCGTTCGGGGACGAGGAGACCCAGCAGGCGATGGACCGGGGCCGCGCCTCGCAGCTCAAGGACGCGACCGTCCTGCCCGACGGCACCAAGCTGGTCGTGAACGAGCCCGGCAGCGGGCCCAACAAGAACTTCCCCTACACGCGGGTCGCCGAGCTGCACCCGGACGGGACGTACATCGAGGTCGACGGCACCGAGGGCAAGAACGTGCTCACCCTCGACCAGCTGAAGGCGATCGCGGCCGGCCCGGAGTGGAAGGTCAAGAAGTAGACGTCGGTGTGACGACACGGCAGTGCCCCGGGCGAGGGGGAGCCCGGGGCACTGCCATGTGGGGGAAGGGTGGGGGTCAGGCCTGCTGCTGGTCCTCGGGGAGGCTGATCACCCAGCGGGAGTCCTGCCGGGGGCGCAGGTAGAACAGCCAGTAGAGGGTGGCGGCGGCGGTGATGCCGCCGGTCCAGAGCAGGGGCTCGGTGTCCAGCTGGGTCATGACGTAGACCAGGACGGCGATCAGGACCACCGGGACGCCCGGCCACAGCGGCATCCGCCAGGCGGCGGCGTGCTTGTGGTGGGCGCGGCGGGAGAGCAGCGCGGCGACGGCGACCAGCAGGTACATCGCGGTGACGGCGACGCCGGTGATGTTGCTGAGCAGCTCGCCCTTGACGAAGCAGAGCGCGGCGCCCGGCAGGCCGACGGCCAGGGTGGCGATCCACGGGGAGCCGAACCGGCCGAGGGTGCCGAAGGCCTTGTTGACCGGCTCGGGCCAGGCCTTGTCGCGGGCGGAGGCGAACAGCACCCGGGAGTTCTGGATGACCATGACGATGCCGGCGTTGACGATGGCCAGCGCGATGCAGAGGCTGATGAAGGTGCCGACCGCCGAGTTGCTCCAGGCGGTGACCATGCCGGAGATGTCGCCGGAGGCCAGGGTCTGCAGGTCGGGGGCGCCCACGGTGATGGCGGCGACCGGGATCAGGATGATGGCGCTGGAGAGGCCGAGCGTCCAGAGCACGGTGCGCGAGACGGTGCGGCGGGGGTTCTCCAGCTCCTCGGAGAGGTAGACGGCGGTGGAGAAGCCCTGGGTGACGAAGAGGGCGATGCCGAGCGCGCCGATGATGGCGCCGATGCCGACCGTGGTGGTGGCGCCGCCGTCCCCGGCGACCACGCCGTGCAGCAGGCCGGGGTGGTTGGGGTTGGTGTGGGCGAAGCCGAGCACCGACACGACGCCGGCGGCGACGACCTCCAGCACCAGGAAGATGCCGGTGATCCAGGCGTTGGCGCGCAGGTCGAGCAGGCCGGCGAGGGTCGCGGCCAGCATCACCGCGGCGCCCGCGATGGGCTTGTCGACGTGCAGGACGGGCGCCAGGTAGTCGGCGGTGCCGAGGGCGATGACCGACGGGACGATCATCACCACGATCAGCGACTGGACGAAGACCAGCCAGCCGGCCAGCCGCCCGGCCAGCGTGCCGACCATCGCGTACTCGCCGCCGGCGCTGGGGATCAGCGTGCCGAGTTCGGAGTAGCAGAACGCGACGGCGACGCACAGCACCGAGCCGATCGCGATGGTGAGGGCGGTGGCGCTGCCGATGCTGGAGAACAGCTGCGGCACGATCACGAAGAGCGTGGAGGCCGGGGTGACGCAGGACAGCGTGAGGAGCGTGCCGCCCACGACGCCGATCGAGCGCTTGAGCTGCTGGGGGGCTACGGTCTCGTGCGCACTGGGGGCTGTGTCGAGTGGCTGGCGAAGCGTGTCGGTCATGTGGCTTCCGATCGGCTCTGTGCGGTCCTGGAGTTGGGAGCGGTATCGCCTCCGCTGCCTGGTCGCTCGGGTCTTCGTCCGGTCGCTCCCGGGCCGCAATGGAACCTTGGGCGTATTGATCGCGTCAACGCCGGAACTGCTTCGGAATCCGTTGCGGGATAGGGCATAACCATGCGATCCGATGATCACGCACGGTCATTGCGAGGATTGTCCGAGTTGTTACGTCTGCCGCATTGCGCTTGAATCAAAGGTGAACGGAGCGTTGAAAGCGCTTTTTCGAAGGTCGTACTCCGCTCCGACGATGGCACGCCCAGGCGCCCCGAAGCGGCCCCACAATCCCCGGGCGGGGTACGGGAATCGCAGCCCCGCCCCCGAAAGATCTAGGTAACGTTTCAACACCTGGGACGGGAAGGGTCTGGACCCGACCGGGTCCGACCCCTTCGACTACCCTCCGTGACCACAATCGGAGGGGTGAGCCGGAAGAACTACCCGACCGGCAGCCACCCCGTCTGGACCATCCGCCCGCCGGTCGCCCGCCGTGACACGTACAGCCCGCGGCCCGCCGGCAGGGCCTGCGGCTTGACCGTCCCCAGCAGCGCCCCCTCGTCCCGGCTGCCGGACAGGATCACGCCCTGCCCGCCCAGCTCGCGCATCCGCTGGAGCACCGGCTCGTACAGCGACCGGCCGGCACCGCCCGCGCTGCGCGCCACGATCACCCTCAGCCCGATGTCCCGGGCGAACGGCAGGAACTCCGCCAGCGGCGCCAGCGGGTTGCCCGACCCCGTCGCGACGAGGTCGTAGTCGTCGACGATCACGAACATGTCCTTGCCGCTGTACCAGCTGCGGTCGCGCAGCTGCTCGGCGGTGACGTCCGGGCCGGGCAGACGGCGCGAGCAGGCCCCGCGCAGCATCTCGACGACCTTGGTCAGCGCCGGCCGCGTCGCCGCGTACTCCACCTGGTACTCCCGGGGGACGGCCCCCAGCAGCGCGCGCCGGTAGTCGCCGACGACGATGCCCGCCTGTTCCGCCGGGTACCGCTCGGTGATCTGCTTGACCAGCATCCGCAGCAGCGCGGACTTCCCGGACTGGGTGTCGCCGAACACGATGAACAGCGGGTCCGTCTCGAAGTTGACGAAGACCGGGGCCAGTTCGGCCTCGTCCACGCCGAAGGCCACCCCGCGCCCGGGGTGCTCGAAGCCCTTCGGCAGCTCGTACCCGTCGAGGACGGCCGGCAGCATCCGCACCCGCGGCGCGCGCGGACCGGTCCAGGCCCCGTCGACGGCGGCGACCAGTTCGGCCACGCCGTCCTGGAGGTCGTCCACCGCGGACGAGCCGTCCAGCCGGGGCAGGCCGGCGAGGAAGTGCAGCCGCTCCGGGGTGACGCCGCGCCCGGCGAGCGCGGGGACGTCCTGCGCCAGCCGGCGGTCGACCTCCGACTCCATCGCGTCGCCGAGCTTGAGCTCGGTGCGGTTCTGCAGCAGGTCCTTGAGGGCCGGGCGCACCTCCGCGTACCGCGCCGCGGTGATGATGAGGTGGACGCCGTAGCCGAGGCCGCGCTGGCCGATGTCGGCGACGACCGGCTCCAGCGCCTCGAACTCCTGCTTGAAGGTGTTCCAGCCGTCGATCGCCAGGAACACGTCGCCGAAGGCCTCGTCCGGCAGGTGCCCGGCCGCCCGGCGGGCCCGGTAGGTCGCGATGGTGTCGATCCCGGCCGCCCGGAACAGCTCCTCACGCCGGTTCAGCACCCCGTGCACCTCGGAGACCGTCCGGCGCACCTCGTCGACGTCGAGGCGCCCGGCCACCCCGCCGACGTGCGGCAGCCCGGCCAGCGAACGGAAGCTGCCCGCGCCGAGGTCCAGCAGGTAGAACTGCACCTCCAGCGGGGTGTGGGTGAGCGCGAACGCGGCGACCGCGGTGCGCACGACCGTCGACTTGCCCGAGCGCGGGCCCCCGACGACCAGGCCGTGGCCGGCCGCCCCGGCGAAGTCGAGCTCCAGGACGTCCGTCCGCTGCTCGCGCGGCCGGTCGACGACGCCGATCGGCACCCGCAGCCGGCCCGCCGGGTACCCGGGTGCGCCCAGCCCGCGCTCGGGCACGACCTGCAGCGGCGGCAGCAGCCGGTCGACGCTCGGCGCGGCGTCCAGCGGGGGCAGCCACACCTGGTGCGCGGCCGGGCCCTGGCCGGCCATGCGCCGCACGAAGACATCGAGCACGGTGTCGGCCAGTGCGTCGTCCTGCTCCGGCGCCCGCACCGTCTCCTGCTCGGCTGGCTCCGGCAGCTCCACCTCGGCCGCGGTGAACAGGACGGGCCGCGCGCCGGTCCGCTGCTCGCCGGACGAGCGCTGCTGCCCCGGTGCCCGGTACGGCCCCGAGACGTACGCGGCCTTGAACCGCTCCATCGAGTCCTCGCCGAACTTGAGGTAGCCGACACCCGGCACCGGCGGCAGGTGATAGGCGTCCGGCACGCCGATCGCCGCCCGCGACTCGGCGGCGGAGAAGGTGCGCAGGCCGATCCGGTAGGAGAGGTAGGTGTCCAGGCCGCGCAGCTTGCCCTCCTCCAGGCGCTGCGAGGCCAGCAGCAGGTGCACCCCCAGCGATCGGCCGATCCGGCCGATCTGGATGAACATCTCGATGAAGTCCGGCTTGGCGGTGAGCAGTTCGGAGAACTCGTCGATGATCAGCGCCAGCGACGGCAGCGGGTCCAGGGCCGCGCCGACCGCCCGCGCCCGCTCGTACTCGTGGATGTTGACGTAGTTGCCCGCCCGGTGCAGCAGCTCCTGGCGGCGGTGCAGCTCACCCTCGATCGCGTCGCGCATGCGGTCGACCAGGGTGAGTTCGCCCTCCAGGTTGGTGATGACGGCCGAGGTGTGCGGCAGCTCGGCCATCCCGGCGAACGTCGCCCCGCCCTTGAAGTCGGCGAGGACGAAGTTCAGCTCCTCCGAGGAGTGCGTCATCGCGAGCGCCAGCACCACCGTGCGCAGCAGCTCCGACTTGCCGGAGCCGGTCGCGCCGACGCACAGGCCGTGCGGGCCCATGCCCTCCAGCGCGGCCTCCTTGATGTCCAGGAACACGTGCTCGCCGCCCGCGCCGACGCCGATCGGCACCCGCAGCCGCTCGTGCCGGGCGCGCGGGCGCCAGCCGCGGGAGACCTCGAACGAGCCCGGATCGCCGGAGTTCATCAGGTCGGTGAAGTCGAGGTTGGACAGCAGCGGCTCGTCGTCGCCGCCGGCCGACATCCGGTACGGCGCCAACTGCCGCGCCAGCGCCTCGGACTGCCAGGTCGAGAGCAGGTCCGGCGTGCCGGTGCAGGTCGCCCCGGAGGCCGACCGCAGTTCGAGCGCGGTGGGGCGGACGGTCACCATCAGGTGCCCGCTCGGCTCGTCCAGCTCGCCCGGGACGACCTCGATGACGGTCACCCCCTGCACGCCCTCCGGGCTCGCCAGCAGCGAGTCGTGCGGGACCCCCGCGCCGTCCATCACGACCACGACGTGCGGCTGGTCCGGCGGCGCCGCCGCGTCCCGGACGAACCGCTGGCGGCCGACGAGTTCGTTCTGGAGCAGGAGCTCCAGCTCGCCCAGGCCGGTGGCGGTCAGCCGGCGCGAGCCGGCGCCGTCGCTCTCCTTGCGGTGCTGGTTGTGCGGGAGCCATTTGGTCCATTCCCACTCCCCGGCCGCGCCGGGCGCCGCGGCGACCGCCACCAGCAGGTCGTCCGGCGAGTGCAGCGTGGTCAACTGGGCGATCATCGCCCGCACGTTGCCGTACACCGCGTCCGGGTCGCCGCACACCGTGACGTGGTAGAACGCGCGCAGCGACACCGCGAGCGGGAGGTCCTGGAGCGTGCCGTGCGCGCTCAGGAAGGACTTCATGGCCGCCGCCGACAGCGGCTCCAGCTCGTCCATCGGCGCGGTCCGCGGCGCCACCAGGGGGGTGGACAGCTGCACCGGCCCGAGGCCGACCCGGATCTGGGCGAAGTCCGCGTCGCCGCACCGGCGTTCCCACAGCCGGCGGCCGTCCGCGACGATCGACCACAGCTGGTCGGGCGCCGGGTTCAGGAACAGCAGCGCGCCGCGCTGGCGCTCCGCGGTGCGGCGCACCGAACGGCGTACCTGCTGGAGGTACTTGAGGTAGTCGCGCCGCGCGTCGGAGGTCGCGGTGGAGCCGCCCCGGCGGGCCCGGACGATCTGGGCCAGCACCATGCCGACCGTCGAGGCGATCATCAGACCGCCCATGATCCGCATCGGGCCCTGGTTCCCCGGCGCGAAGAAGAACACCGCCGAGCCGCCCATGCCGAGCATCGGCAGGATGCTCGTCACCCAGTCCTCGCCGCCCTGCCGGGGCAGTTCGGGCGGACTGACCAGCTCCACCGGCTCGTCCGGCACCGGGGGCGGACAGACCCTGGCCGCGCGCCTCACCATGATCACACCCATGTGCCCCCGCCCCTAGGCGCCGATCGCCGAAGTCGGCCGCCGAACACGGCCGCCTGACGCGGCATCAGGGCGCCCGATGATACTGGTCGCACCCGCACTCTCGGCACGGGTAGGGTAGCGCCGCGTCAACGCGCGGGTACGCAGAGTGGGTTCGCCGCGGCACCGGTGACAAGGGGGAACGTCCAGTGCGTGGAACGACCGAGGCGGGCGCATGAGCGAGCGCAGTGAGCTCATCGTTGAAGGGCGCGTGTGGGCGAATGCCCCTGCCGGGTGCAGCGAGGTGGGCGCATGAGCGAGCGCAGCGAGCGAATCATTGAAAGGTGTGCGTGGGCGAATGCCCCTGCCGAGCGAAGCGAGGTGGGCGCATGAGCGCGGTCACGACGGGCTTCGCCCGGGTCACCGTCGTCACCCCGGACCGCCGGATCGACGTCGCCCTGCCCGAGGACCTCCCGCTCGCTGACCTCTACCCCGACGTGCTGCGCCTCGCCCGCGCCGCCCAGCCCGACGGCGCTCCCACCGGCTTCCACCTGGTCCGCCGGGACGGCACCGTCCTCGACGGCGGCCTGTCCCTGGCGGCCCAGCAGGTCCGCGACGGCGACCTGCTCACGCTGCGCCCGTTCGCCGAGTCCCTCCCGCCGGCCGTCTACGACGACGTCGCCGACGCCATCGCCAGCGCCGTCTCGGCCGACCGCCGGTTCTGGGGCCCCGAACTCACGCGGGCCTTCGGCCTGGCCGGCGCCACGGTCCTGCTCGCCCTGCTAGGCCTCGCCCTGTGGTCCGCCGGCCCGCACCACGACATGCACGGCCTGCCCGGCGTCCTCGCCGGCGTCGCCGCCGTCGTCCTCACCGCCCTGGCCGGCGTCCGCGCCCGGGTCTACGAGGACGCGCGGGCGGCGCTCGCGCTCGGGCTCGGCGCGCTGCCGCACGCCCTGATCGCCGGCGTCGGCGTCCTCGCCGCCGCCCGGCCCGGGGGCGGTCCCGGCCGGCTGCACTTCCTGGCCGGCTGCGTCGCCGTCCTCGTCACCGCCGTCCTGCTGGCCGGCCTGCTCCCCGACCGCGACGCGGTGTTCGTCGCCACGGCACTCGCCGCCGCCGCAGGGGCGCTCGCCGCCTTCGCCGCCGTGCTGTTGCCCGGCACCCCGGCCGACCGCATCGCCGCCGTCACCGGTGTCGCCGCCGTCGCCGCGATCGGTTTCCTGCCCGGTCTCGCCGCCCGCTTCGCCCGGCTGCCCGTCGGCTACGGCGCCCCCGGCCAGGCCCGCGGCCGCGGACCTGACGAGGAGAACCGCGCCGAGACCGTTCAGTACGAGCGCATCGCCCGGCAGGCCCGCCGCGGCCACGAGGTGCTCGTCGGCCTGGTCGGCGGCTGCGCCGCGGTCGTCGTCGGCGCCTGCGCGGTGCTCGGCTTCACCGACGCGCCCTTCCCCGAACTGCTCGCGCTCGCGCTCGGCCTCGCCGCCATGCTCCGCGCCCGCCTGTTCCGCTACACCGCGCAGGTCCTCGCCCTCACCGCGGCCGGGCTGCTCGGCCTCGCCCTGCTGATCGCGGGCCTGTCGCTGCACACCCGGCAGTTCGCCCAGGCCGCCGCCCCCGCCGACGCCGACCTGCGCACCGTCTGGCTGGCCGCCGCCATCGCCCTCGGCGCCGCCGTGCTCACCGCGACCGCGCTCGTCGTGCCCCGGCTCGGCGTCTCCCCCTTCTGGGGGCGCGTCCTCGACCTCGTCGACGGCCTCACCCTGGTCTCCCTCGTCCCGCTCGCCCTCGCCGTCCTCGACGTCTACCGTCTGGTGCGCGGAGGCACCGGCTGACCGCCCCGGGGCCCGCCGACGGTGCGGGTGGGCCGCACTGGTACGCTTGGCCTTCGAGCGCAGCCCGCCCCCCACTGGTGGGTCGCAGGCCGCGCTCGTCACGACACCGAGTTCTCGATGAGTCCTGTGTTGTCGACCAGGACCGCTCGGTACACCCAGAAGGAGTTGCAGTGGCTCTCGCCTCTGACGTCAAGAAGCAGATCATCGCCGAGTTCGGCCAGAAGGAGGGCGACACCGGCTCCCCCGAGGTCCAGGTGGCCATGCTCTCCCGTCGCATCTCGGACCTGACCGAGCACCTCAAGTCCCACAAGCACGACCACCACTCGCGTCGTGGTCTGCTGATCCTGGTCGGCCAGCGTCGCCGCCTGCTGCAGTACCTGGCCAAGAAGGACATCGAGCGCTTCCGTGCGCTCGTCGACCGCCTGGGCATCCGCCGCGGTGCCGCCGGCGGCGCCCGCTGAGAACGCCGCTCGGGGCGGCTCCCCACACCGGGGAGCCGCCCCTCGCGCGTATGCCGCGGACGTTGAACCGCGGCGCCCGCACATAACAACTCGCGCGCACCTCCCCAGGTGGCCGAGGATTGCACCGTAGGGTTGTGGGCATGCCGGGTGATGGCGCAGGAGCGCGCCACCCGGGCAGAAGGACCCGAACCCCCCGCGGGCCGAAGGCTTCAAACGGAAGCCGCCCGCATCCGAGAGAGCGTCCAGACGCGGACCGCCCACCCGGCCCGGCAGCCGTGAGGCGCCGGTCCTCGGTAGTGGCCCCCGGAAGCCCCGCAGACGAGCGGGACCCACCGGAGGCTTCGATCGAAGACCGGCCCGACTGCCGCCCTCCCTGACAGGAGGGCCCAGGGCCTACCGCAGGCAGTGCGCGGGGACGCTCTCCCGGAGACGTACGAAAGAGGAGATCTTCCAGGTGGAAGAGAACGTGTTCTACGCCGAGGCCGTGATCGACAACGGTTCCTTCGGCACCCGTACCATCCGCTTCGAGACGGGCCGCCTGGCCCGTCAGGCCGCCGGCTCCGCCGTGGCCTACCTGGACGACGACACCATGGTGCTGTCGGCCACCAGCGCGTCCAAGCAGCCGAAGGAGCACTTCGACTTCTTCCCGCTGACCGTGGACGTCGAGGAGCGGATGTACGCCGCCGGCCGCATCCCCGGCTCGTTCTTCCGTCGCGAGGGCCGGCCCTCCGAGGACGCGATCCTCACCTGCCGCCTGATCGACCGCCCGCTGCGCCCGTCCTTCGTCAAGGGCCTGCGCAACGAGGTCCAGGTCGTCTGCACCGTCATGGCGCTGAACCCGGACCACCTGTACGACGTGGTGGCCATCAACGCCGCCTCCGCCTCCACCCAGCTGGCGGGCCTGCCGTTCTCCGGCCCGATCGGTGGCGTGCGCGTCGCGCTGATCAAGGGCCAGTGGGTGGCCTTCCCGACCCACAGCGAGCTGGAGTCGGCCGTCTTCGACATGGTCGTCGCCGGTCGCGTCCTGCCGGACGGCGACGTCGCGATCATGATGGTCGAGGCCGAGGCCACCGACAAGACCATCAAGCTGGTCGAGGGGGGCGCCGAGGCCCCGACCGAGGAGGTCGTCGCCTCCGGTCTGGAAGCCGCCAAGCCGTTCATCAAGGTCCTCTGCGCCGCCCAGTCGCAGCTCGCCGCCCAGGCCGCCAAGCCGACCGGTGAGTTCCCGGTCTTCCTGGACTACCAGGACGACGTCCTCGCCGCGCTGACCGCCGCCGTCAAGGACGAGCTCGCCCAGGCCCTCACCATCCCGGGCAAGCAGGAGCGCAACAACGAGCTCGACCGCGTCAAGGCGCTCGCCGCCGAGAAGCTGCTCCCCGAGTTCGAGGGCCGCGAGAAGGAGATCAGCGCCGCCTACAACGCGCTGACCAAGAAGATCGTCCGCGAGCGCGTCATCAAGGACAAGGTCCGCATCGACGGCCGCGGCGTCACCGACATCCGCACCCTGGCCGCCGAGGTCGAGGCCATCCCGCGCGTCCACGGCTCGGCCCTGTTCGAGCGCGGCGAGACCCAGATCCTGGGCGTCACCACGCTGAACATGCTGCGCATGGAGCAGCAGCTCGACACGCTCTCCCCGGAGACGCGTCGCCGCTACATGCACAACTACAACTTCCCGCCGTACTCCGTCGGCGAGACCGGTCGCGTGGGCTCGCCCAAGCGCCGCGAGATCGGCCACGGCGCCCTGGCCGAGCGGGCCATCCTGCCGGTGCTGCCCTCCCGCGAGGAGTTCCCGTACGCCATCCGCCAGGTCTCCGAGGCGCTCGGCTCCAACGGCTCCACCTCGATGGGCTCGGTCTGCGCCTCCACCATGTCGCTGCTGAACGCCGGTGTGCCGCTGAAGGCCACCGTCGCCGGCATCGCCATGGGCCTGATCTCCCAGGAGGTCGACGGTGAGACCCACTTCGTCACGCTGACCGACATCCTCGGCGCCGAGGACGCGTACGGCGACATGGACTTCAAGGTCGCCGGTACCCGCAACTTCATCACCGCGCTGCAGCTGGACACCAAGCTCGACGGCATCCCGGCCTCCGTGCTCGCCGCCGCGCTGAAGCAGGCCCGCGACGCCCGCATGCACATCCTCGACGTGATGAACGAGGCCATCGACTCCCCGGACGAGATGTCCCCGAACGCGCCGCGCATCATCACCATCAAGATCCCGGTGGACAAGATCGGCGAGGTCATCGGCCCCAAGGGCAAGATGATCAACCAGATCCAGGAGGACACCGGCGCCGAGATCA
Source organism: Kitasatospora sp. NPDC001660 (assembly GCF_053596725.1). Classification (NCBI taxonomy): domain Bacteria; kingdom Bacillati; phylum Actinomycetota; class Actinomycetes; order Kitasatosporales; family Streptomycetaceae; genus Kitasatospora; species Kitasatospora sp. NPDC001660. The sequence continues at coordinate 63,528 of NZ_JBSFGU010000039.1, forward strand.
CGATCGAGGACGACGGCACCATCTACATCGGTGCCGCCGACGGCCCGGCCGCCGAGGCCGCCCGCACCACGATCAACCAGATCGCCAACCCGACCATGCCGGAGGTCGGCGAGCGCTACCTGGGCACCGTGGTCAAGACCACGACCTTCGGCGCGTTCGTGTCGCTCATGCCGGGCAAGGACGGCCTGCTGCACATCTCGCAGATCCGCAAGCTGGCCGGTGGCAAGCGCGTGGAGAACGTCGAGGACGTGCTCGGCGTCGGCACCAAGGTCCAGGTCGAGATCGCCGAGATCGACCCGCGTGGCAAGCTCTCCCTGATCCCGGTCATCGAGGGCGAGGAGGGCGGCGAGGCCGCTTCCGAGTGAAGCGCCGCTAGCTGACCCCTTGCGGCCCGTACGCCTCCCGGCGTGCGGGCCGCACCCTGTTGTTCCTGCGTTCGTGCGCGCGTTGACCCGCGCGCGTTTCCTCTGGAGGTACCCCCCGTGGCCCAGGCCCCGGCCGCGAAGCAGCGCCCCGGAACCACCCGGACCCTGCTCAAGGGCGCCGACGGCGCCGGCACCGTGCGCCGCACGGTGCTCCCCGGCGGCCTTCGGGTCGTCACCGAGACCCTGCCGACGGTGCGCTCCGCGACCTTCGGCATCTGGGTCGGCGTCGGCTCGCGGGACGAGACCCCGCAGCTCAACGGCGCGACCCACTACCTGGAGCACCTGCTCTTCAAGGGCACCGAGCGGCGCAGCGCGCTGGACATCTCGGCCGCCCTGGACGCGGTCGGCGGCGAGATGAACGCCTTCACCGCGAAGGAGAACACCTGCTACTACGCCCGGGTCCTCGACACCGACCTGCCGCTGGCCATCGACGTGGTCTGCGACATGCTCACCGGCTCGCTCATCCGCACCGAGGACGTCGAGGCCGAACGCGGCGTCATCCTCGAGGAGATGGCGATGGCCGAGGACGACCCGGGCGATGTCATCCACGACCTGTTCGCCAAGGTGATCTTCGGCAGCGGCCCGCTCGGCCGCCCGATCCTCGGCACCCAGGAGACCATCAAGACGCTCACCCGGGACCAGATCGCCGGCTTCTACCGCCGCCGCTACCGGCCCGAGAACCTCGTCGTCGCGGCGGCCGGCAACCTCGACCACCGCAAGGTGGTCAGGCAGGTCGAGCAGGCCTTCGCCCCGGTGCTGGCGGCCTCCACCGCCGCCCCCACCGAGGCCCGGCGCGGCGTCAAGGCGCTGCGCACGGCCGGCCGGGTCGAGGTGCTCAACCGCTCCACCGAGCAGGCCCACCTGGTGCTGGGCGTGCCCGGGGTGCCGCGGCACGACGAGCGCCGCTGGGCGATGGGCGTGCTCAACGCGGCCCTGGGCGGCGGGATGAGCTCCCGGCTGTTCCAGGAAGTCCGGGAGAAGCGCGGGCTGGCGTACTCGGTGTACTCGTACTCCTCGTCCTACGCGGACAGTGGCCTGTTCGGCATCTACGCCGGCTGCCAGCCCAAGCGGGTCGAGGAGGTGCTGCGGATCTGCCGCACCGAACTGGCCAAGGTGGTCGCCGAGGGCATCACCGAGGAGGAGCTGCAGCGCGCGATCGGCCAGATCTCCGGCTCCACCGTGCTCGGCATGGAGGACACCGGTTCGCTGATGAACCGGATCGGCAAGGCCGAGCTCAGCTACGGGCACCACCTGTCGGTGGACGACATGCTGGAGCGGATCGCGGCCGTGACCCTGGACGACGTCCAGGAGGTGGCCCGTGATGTGCTGGGCGCGTACCGGCCGTCGCTGGCGCTGATCGGCCCGGTCAACGACAAGCGGGCCGCCAAGCTCGCCGATCTGCTGGTCTGAGACCGGCTGGTGTGAGAGGAACTTCGCTATGACGCTGCGCGTCGCCGTGATCGGCGCCAAGGGCCGGATCGGCTCCGAGGCCGTCAAGGCCGTCGAGGCCGCGCCGGACATGGAGCTGGTGGCCGCGCTCGGCCGCGACTCCAAGCTGGAGGAGCTGACCGGGTCCGGCGCCCACGTGGCCGTCGAACTGACCCACCCCGACTCGGTCATGGGCAACCTCGACTACTGCGTCCACCACGGCATCCACGTGGTCACCGGCACCACCGGCTGGACGGACGAGCGCCTCGCCACCGTCCGCGGCTGGCTGGCCGAGGCCCCGGAGCTCGGCCTGCTGATCGCGCCGAACTTCTCCATCGGCGCCATCCTCGGCATGAAGTTCGCCCAGACGGCGGCCCGCTACTTCGAGTCCGTCGAGGTCGTCGAGCTGCACCACGACCGCAAGGCCGATGCGCCCAGCGGCACCGCGACCCGCACCGCCCAGCTGATCGCCGCCGCCCGGGCCGAGGCCGGCCGGCCCCGCCAGCAGGACCCGACCACCCACAGCCTGCCCGGCGCGCGCGGTGCCGACGTCGACGGTGTGCCGGTGCACGCCGTACGGCTGCGCGGCCTGCTCGCCCACCAGCAGGTGATGTTCGGCGACACCGGCGAGACGCTCACCATCCGGCACGACTCGCTGCACCACAGCAGCTTCATGCCGGGCATCCTGCTGGGCGCCCGCAAGGTCGTCGACCACCCGGGGCTGACCTTCGGCCTCGAACACTTCCTGGACCTGTGAGCCCGAAATGACCTCTCGTACCGGCTTCTTCGTCCTCGCCGGCGTGCTGCTGCTGGTCGCGCTGATCTGCATCGGCGAGGGCGTCCAGCTGGTCGCCACCGGCAAGCCGCTCGGCGTCGGCATCGGGATCTGCGCCTTCGTCATCCCGGTGATCGGCGTCTGGTTCCTGCGCCAGACCGTCCGCTTCGGCCGGGCGAGCGAGCGCCTCGCCCGCGAGCTGGAGGCCGAGGGCGGCCTGCCGGTGGACGAGCTGAAGCGCACCAAGGGCGGACGGATCGACCGCGCCTCGGCCGACGCGGTGTTCGCCCGCCGCCAGGCCGAGGCCGAGGCCGCGCCGGGCGACTGGCGGGTCTGGTTCCGGCTGGCGGTGGCGTACGCCGACGCCGGGGACACCCCGCGTGCCCGCAAGACCATGCAGCACGCCATCCGGCTCCATGACCGGCACGACCAGCACGACAGCACCGAACCCGCAAGGAGTAACGCGTGAGCGACGAAACGACGGCCCCCCGGTTCCGCAGCGACGTCACGGTGGAGCTGGTCCGCAGCGCCGCCGCCGACTCGGACGTCATCTGGGCGGCCCGCGTCTCGACCGCGGGGGAGCAGTCCCTGGAGGCGCTCCGGCAGGACCCGGAGAAGTCCAAGGGCCTGATCAACTTCCTGATGCGCGACCGGCACGGCACGCCGTTCGAGCACAACTCGATGACCTTCTTCATCAGCGCGCCGATCTTCGTCTTCCGCGAGTTCCACCGGCACCGCAGCGGCTGGTCGTACAACGAGGAGTCCGGTCGCTACCGCGAGCTGGAGCCGGTGTTCTACGTGCCCGCCGAGGAGCGCAAGCTGGTCCAGCAGGGCCGCCCGGGCCGCTACGAGTTCGTCGAGGGCACCCCGGAGCAGCACAAGACCGTCACCGAGTCGATGGAGGCGGCGTACCGCGAGGCGTACGCCCGCTACCAGGAGATGCTCGACGCCGGCGTGGCCCGCGAGGTGGCGCGCGCGGTGCTGCCGGTCGGCCTGTTCTCCTCGATGTACGCGACCTGCAACTCCCGTTCGCTGATGCACTTCCTGTCGCTGCGCACCAAGCGGGAGAACTCGGCGGTGCCGTCCTTCCCGCAGCGCGAGATCGAGATGGTCGCCGAGCAGATGGAGGCACAGTGGGCGCAGCTCATGCCGCTCACCCATGCGGCCTTCGAGAAGCACGGCCGGGTCGCCCCCTGACCTGGGGCGATAGGCATATGGGCAGAGTGTCTGGCATGTCTGGATTGCGGCTTTTCTAGCCGCTCCCTACATTCGTGAACACGGATTCCGGTGCTGCCTGAACCCCCGAGCACGCAGCACCGGAATCCCACGTCTGCGTCGTGTCTCCTCCTGTTCCGGCCGCTCAGCGCGCCAGGCCCCTGTCCGAACCCTGGACCGGTGTGGTTACCGCCCCACCGCCTACGAGTAGCTTTGGACGCATGGCTCCGACCTCCACCCCTCAAACGCCGTTCGGCCGGGTCCTGACCGCGATGGTCACCCCGTTCACCGCCGACGGCGGACTCGACCTCGACGGCGCCCAGCGCCTCGCCACGCACCTCGTCGACTCCGGCAACGACGGCCTCGTCGTCAACGGCACCACCGGTGAGTCCCCGACCACCAGCGACGCCGAGAAGGCCCAGCTCGTCCGCGCCGTGGTGGAGGCGGTGGGGGACCGTGCCCACGTCGTGGCGGGCGTCGGCACCAACGACACCCACCACAGCGCCGAACTGGCCCGTCAGGCCGAGGCGGCCGGAGCGCACGGCCTGCTCGTCGTCACGCCGTACTACAGCAAGCCCCCGCAGGAGGGCCTGTACCGGCACACCGTGCACATCGCCGACGCCGCCGGGCTGCCGGTCATGCTGTACGACATCCCGGGCCGCAGCGGGGTCGCGCTGGGCCACGAGACGCTGGTCCGCCTCGGCGAGCACCCGCGGATCGTCGCCAACAAGGACGCCAAGGGCGACCTCGGCGCCGCGGCCTGGGCCATCGCCCGCTCGGACCTCGCCTGGTACTCCGGCGACGACATCCTCAACCTGCCGCTGCTGTCGGTCGGAGCCGTCGGCGTGGTGAGCGTCGTCGGGCACGTCGTGGCCGGCGAGCTGCGCGCGATGATCGACGCGTACCTGACCGGCGATGTGGCCAAGGCCACGGCGATCCACCAGGGTCTGCTCCCGGTGTTCAGCGGTATGTTCCGCACACAGGGTGTGATCCTCGCCAAGGCCGCGCTGGGCCTCCAGGGTCTTCCGGCCGGCCCGCTGCGGCTGCCGCTGATCGGCGCGACGTCCGAGGAGATCGCGCAATTGAAGAAGGATCTCGCCGCAGGCGGGGTACACCTCTAGCAGACACAGACGTGCGCGCCCCGGCTCGCCGGCCCCTCACGGGACCGCCGCTGGACCGGACCGAAGGCGCGAGAGCACAGACCCCGTAGGAACAAACGACACTGAGTACGCGCGCCATATGTCTCCAGGGGAGGACCCCGGGCATATGGCGTGCGTCGTGAGGAGAGTCTTTTGAGTCACCCGCACCCCGAACTCGGCGCGCCCCCTGCCCTGAAGGAGGGCGCCCTCCGCATCACTCCGCTCGGCGGCCTCGGCGAGATCGGCCGCAACATGACGGTCTTCGAATACGGGGACCGCATCCTGATCGTCGACTGCGGCGTCCTCTTCCCCGAGGACGAGCAGCCCGGCGTGGACCTGATCCTCCCGGACTTCAGCTACATCCGGGACCGGCTCGACAAGGTCGACGGCATCGTCCTCACCCACGGGCACGAGGACCACATCGGCGCCGTCCCCTTCCTGCTCCGGGAGAACCCGGACATCCCGCTGATCGGCTCGAAGCTCACCCTCGCCCTGATCGAGGCCAAGCTCGCCGAGCACCGCATCCGGCCGTACGTGCTGGAGGTCAAGGAGGGCCAGCGCGAGCGCATCGGTCCCTTCGACTGCGAGTTCATCGCGGTCAACCACTCCATCCCGGACGCCCTCGCGGTGGCCGTCCGCACCCCCGCCGGCATGGTCGTCGCCACCGGCGACTTCAAGATGGACCAGCTGCCGCTCGACGGCCGCCTGACCGACCTGCCGACCTTCGCCAAGCTGGCGGAGGAGGGCATGGACCTGCTGCTGGTGGACTCCACCAACGCCGAGGTCCCCGGCTTCATCCCGCACGAGCGGGACATCTCGGCCGCCCTGCGAAACGTCTTCGCGAACGCCGACCGGCGCATCATCGTCGCCTCCTTCGCGAGCCACGTGCACCGCATCCAGCAGGTGCTGGACGCCGCGCACGAGTACGGCCGGAAGGTCGCCTTCGTCGGCCGCTCGATGGTCCGCAACATGGGCATCGCCCGCGACCTCGGCTACCTCAAGGTCCCCGGCAACATGGTGGTGGACGTCAAGCAGCTCGACGACCTCCCGGAGAAGGAGGTCGTGCTGATCTGCACCGGCTCGCAGGGCGAGCCGATGGCGGCGCTGTCCCGGATGGCCAACCGCGACCACCAGATCCGCATCGTCGACGGCGACACCGTCGTCCTGGCCTCGTCGCTCATCCCGGGCAACGAGAACGCCGTCTACCGAGTGATCAACGGCCTGACCCGCTGGGGCGCCAAGGTCGTGCACAAGGGCAACGCCAAGGTGCACGTCTCCGGGCACGCTTCGGCCGGCGAGCTGCTGTACTTCTTCAACATCTGCAAGCCGCGCAACCTGATGCCGGTCCACGGTGAGTGGCGCCACCTGAGGGCGGCCGCCGAGCTGGGCATCGCCACCGGTGTGCCGCGCAACCGCGTGGTCATCGCGGAGGACGGCGTCTGCGTCGACCTGGAGAACGGCGTCGCCCGGATCGTCGGCAAGGTGCAGGCCGGGTACGTCTACGTGGACGGCGCCTCGGTCGGCGACATCACCGAGGCCTCGCTCAAGGACCGCAAGATCCTCGGCGAGGAGGGCTTCATCTCCGTCTTCGTCGCGGTCGACTCCACCAACGGCAAGATCGTGGGCGGCCCGACCATCCAGGCCCGCGGCTCCGGCATCGAGGACAACGCCTTCGTGCCGGTCGTCGCCAAGCTCCAGGAGGCCCTGGACCGTTCGGCGAGCGACGGCGTCCTGGAGCCCCGCCAGGTGCAGCAGCTGGTCCGCCGGACCATCGGCAAGTGGGTGGCGGACAACTACCGCCGCCGGCCGATGATCCTGCCGGTCGTCGTCGAGGTCTGAGCCCTCTGACCGGCCCCAGGGGCCGGTTTGACGTGGGGCGGCCCGGTGCGTAATGTTCTCCGGGTTGCCCCACGGGACGGCCCCAAGGAAGCCCCTCGAATTTGAATTCGAGAAGGACCGAGGAAAACGGCCCGAGAAACTCTGATAGAGTCCGGGAGCGCCGAAAGGCGAAAGCCGGTCGGATGAAGGAAACTCCGGGAAAACGGAGCGGAAAACATCTGATAAGCTGGAAACACGAAAGAACGAAGCACCCGGATGGCCCGCTGGAAGGCGGTCCGAAGGAAGTGTCCGTTCCTTGAGAACTCAACAGCGTGCCAAAAGTCAACGCCAGATATGTTGACATCCCCGGCCT
>NZ_JBSFGU010000040.1:0-30249 GCF_053596725.1 Kitasatospora sp. NPDC001660
CGGCCCTACCGCACCGAGCAGGAACGACGCGACGCCTACCCCGACTGGCTCCACACCTACAATCACCACCGCGGACACACCGCACTCGCAGGCAAGCCACCCGCCAGCCGCGTCCCCAACCTCACGGGTCAGAACAACTAGGGCGTGCCTAAGCGACCGGCGCCGCGATGGAGCGTGCGGCGTGGACCTCGTGGTGGACGCGGGCCAGGGCGCAGTCCGGGGTGAGCACGTCCTCGGCGGGTTCGGGTGGGGCCGTGCCCGTTCGCAGGGCCTCGGCGAGGTCGGTGAGTTCGCGGGTGATCGCGGCCACCTCGGCCCGGGACGGCACCGGGGCGCCGTGTTCGACACGGACCCGGGTCGCGGTCGTGGTGTCGACGATCCGCTCGACGGCGATCACCAGCGGCCACCACGCCTGCGCCCGGGCGCCGGTCGGCGGGGGCTCGGTGAGCGCCCGCTGGAACTCGCTGCGCACGGCGGAGAGGTCCCGGTAGAGGCGGCGCCGGTAGCGGGCGCGGGCGGCCTCGTCGCGGCCGGGGTCGGTGGTGAAGGCGAGCGAGACGTAGGAGGCGGTGTCGGCGACGGCGTCGGCCAGGCGGTCCCCGATGCGGGTGTGCCAGGACTCGGGCCACAGCAGGTAGCCGGCCAGCAGCGAGATGGCGCAGCCGATCAGGGAGTCGACCAGCCGGGGCAGCACGAGGCGGAAGCCCTGGTGGTTGAGCAGGTCGGAGAGCAGCAGGATGACCGGCGTGATGGCGGCCGTCTGGAACGCGTACCCCTTGGCGGACATCGCCGGGATCAGCGTCGCGAGCGCCGCCATCACCGGCACGTCCCACCAGCCGTGCGGCACCTCGGCCAGGACGGGTATCGCGATCAGCAGCCCGGCCGCGGTGCCGAGCGCGCGTAGCACCGCCCGGGAGAACACCGAGCCGAAGTCGGGTTTCATGACGAACGTGACGGTGAGCGCGACCCAGTAGGAGCGGGGCACCGCGATCACCGACACCAGCACCTGCGCGAGCCCGATGCACAGCGCGAGCCGCAGCCCGTACCGCCAGGACGCGCCGGACAGCAGCAGTGCCCGGGCCGCCCGCCGGGCCCGCTCGCGGAGGCCTGCGGGACGGCCGAGTCGGTCGGCGGTGGCGTACGGGTCCGGCTCGTCCTCCTGCACGACCGTGGCGGCGTGCCCGATGGCCTCGTTCAGCGCGCGTGAGGACGGCCCGGCGGGTACGGGCAGCGGGAGGGCCGGGGCCGGCCCGGTGCGGCCGGCCTCGACGGCGTCCGCGAGCCGCCGCACCGCCGCCGGGTAGGCGGCCGGCAGCGGGCCGAGGTCGCTCGGGCGCAGCTGGGCCGCCGAGGCCGCCTCGACCACCGGGATCACCGCGTTGAGCTGGGCGAGCAGCCGGACGAGGGTGCGCGAGCGGCCGTGCCGCCGGGCGCGGCGGGCGAGCAGGAGGTCGTAGGACTGGTTGAGCGACTGGGTGAGCGCCTGGCGCGTCGCGTCGTAGCCGGGGGAGCCGGTGGCCTCCAGGAGGTCGGCGACGGCCCGGTACGTTCCGGCGACGACCACGCGCTCGGGCGTGCCGCCGCGCAGCGGCCAGGCGAGCAGGGTGAGGACGAGCACCACCCCGCCACCGGTCAGGAGCAGCAGCGGCGGCAGCCACCAGGGGGACGGCAGTGGCAGGCCCGCGCCGACCACGGCGTTGAGCAGCAGGAGCAGCCCGGACACCGAAGCGACCGCGCCGATCGACGAGATCATGCCGGAGACCAGCGCGATCGGGGTGAGCGCGGCGACGGCCGTCCAGCCCTCCCGGAAGACCAGGGTGCCGAGCAGTACGCCGAGGGCGCCGAACAGCTGCGGCACGGCGATGTTGAACACCCGCATCCGGTAGGCGTCCGCGGTGTCGCCGATGACGCCGGACAGCGCGCCCAGCGACACCAGCGCGCCGTACCCGGGCCGTCCAGCGGCCGTCCCGGCGGCGAGCGGCGCGGCGAGCGCGATCGAGGCCCGGGCCGCGGCGGCCCACGGGATCGGCGCACGAACGGGCCGCAGGCCCGCGATCAGCCAGTCGGGCGGGGCGAGCCGGGCGGTTCGGGAGCGGCGTGCCATAGGAAGAACCTACGGCGAAGCGCCGGGCCGGGCCCCTGGGGCGCGGTGTTCTCCGGCAAGTGGACGCCCCCGTCGTGGACGTGCCGGGCGAGCTCGTGCACGGAGACGTGCTGACGGTCCGTCTTCTAGAGTCGGGGGGAACGACCGTTCGAAGCAGCGTCGCACCGAGAGGCATCACCGCCATGAGCGAGCAGGCACCCGAGCCGTACGAGCCCGTCGACGAGGACTGGCGGACGGCCCTCGCCGTCGTCGCGCACCCCGACGACATGGAGTACGGCGGGGCCGCCGCCGTCGCCCGCTGGACCGGGCAGGGCAAGAAGGTGGTGTACGTGATGGTCACGAGCGGCGAGGCCGGGATCGACTCGATGAGCCCCGAGGAGTGCGGGCCGCTGCGCGAGGCCGAGCAGATCGCCTCCGCGGCCGTGGTCGGCGTCGACACCGTCGAGTTCCTCGGCCACCCGGACGGCATGCTGGAGTACGGGCTGCCGCTGCGCCGCGACATCGCCCGCGCGGTGCGCCGGCACCGGCCGGACATCGTCATCACGAGCAACTTCCGGGAGACGTACGGCGGGACGATCCCCAACCAGGCGGATCACGTCGCGGTCGGCCGGGCGACCCTGGACGCCGTCCGGGACGCGGGCAACCGGTGGGTGTTCCGCGAGCTGGCGGCGGAGGGGTACGAGCCGTGGAACGGCGTCCGGCAGGTCTGGGCGGCCGCCTCGCCGGACAGCCGGCACGCGGTGGACACCACCGACACCTTCGAACGGGGCGTCGCCTCGCTGCAGGAGCACAAGGCGTACCTGGCCGGGCTGGGCGGGGCGATGGCGGACGCACGCGAGTTCCTGGAGGGCTTCGGCCGCGACGCGGGCAGCCGCCTCGGGGTGCGCCTCGCGGTGCCGTTCGAGGTGTTCCCGCTGGGTTAGCGCTCTTCCGTGCCGCCGGCGTCGGCGTCCTCGCGGCGCCGGCGCCGGTAGCGCACCACCTGGCGGACCAGCAACGCGGTCACGAGGACCCCGAGGCCGATCGCGAACCAGAGCTGGTAGCGGATCGCCGTCCGGTACACCGAACCGATGTTGGCGCCGGCGACGTACCCGAACGTCCCCCACACGCCGGTCCACAGCGCCGCGCCGACGAGGTTGAAGACGGCGAAGCGGCGCCACGGCATCTCGGTGGTGCCGGCGATGATGCCGTTGGTCTGGCGCAGCCCGTCCACGAACCGGGCCACCGCGACGACCTTCCCGCCGTGCCGGGCGAAGAAGCCGTCCGCGCGCTCCATCCGGGCGGGCGTGAGCAGTACGTACCGGCCCCAGCGGTGGACGAACGCGCGCCCGCCGGTGCTGCCGATCAGGTAGCCGAGGGAGTTGCCGAGCGAGGCCGCGGCGAAGGCGATGACCAGGACGGCGGCGAAGTCGAGGTGCCCGCTGCCGGCGTAGACGGAGGCGAGGATCAGGATGGTCTGCCCGGGCACCGGGATGCCGCAGTTGTCGAGCAGCACGAGCAGCGCCACCGCGAGGTACCCGTAGTGGTCCAGCAGTGGCGCGAGCCCGGCGAGTGCCCCGGGCAGTGGGGCAGAGGGGGTGGACACCGCTCCTCACCACCTCGCCCTGGTCGGGAGCGGGGCGGCGGGTGCGTCGGTCAGCGGACCGGCTTGGAGGGCTCGATGTTGCAGTCGGGGCCCGGGTAGATCAGCCCCGTGTGGCCGTCGTCGAAGCGGACCACGTAGGGCGGCTCGCCGTTGGTGCCGCGAACTTCGATGATCTCGCCCTTCTGGTCCGTCATGCCCACCGATCTGCTGTGGATGTGGAGCTGGTCACCTACAGCTGCGTGCATTGGTCTGCTCCTCGGAGTCGTGGCGGCCGCGAGCGCGGCCCGTCTGCCTTCCACTGTGCTGCGCGGGGAGCGGCCTCGCAACGCCTCGGGCGGTCGGGACGGGGGATCCGTGCGGGCCCGTAGAGTGCTACGCGAGCTGCTCCGCCAGGTAACTGCGCACCAACCGCTTGCATTCGGCGATCAGCGCCGGGTCGCCGTCCGGGTCGCCGCGGAAGGCGAGTTTGAGCACCGCGTCGGCGGCCTCCAGGGCCACCCGCAGGGCGAGCGTGAGGGTGGCGGGGTCGCTCGCCGCGAACAGCTCGCCGCCGAGCGCCTGGAGCCGCAGCGCGACGGCGGTGTTGTTGTCCACGCCCGCATCGAGCAGGTGGCGGTCGTCGCGGACGCCGGACGGGACGGTGGCGCCGGCGAGCCCGAAGTCGAGCTGTCCGAAGCCGGGCACGGCGCGCTTCATCGCGACGAACTCCTCCACCGCCAGGTCGGTGAACCGGGCCGCGCCGACCGGGGCGGCCTCCACCAGCCGGCCGTCCAGGCGCTGGAGGTAGCGGTCGAGGTTGCGGCTCGCGAGCGCGGCGAGCAGGTCCTCCTTGCCCGCGAAGAACTGGTACAGCGTGCCGATCGGCACCTGGGCGCGGGCGGCGACCTCCTTGGTGGTGAGCGCGGTCGCACCGACCTCGTCGAGCAGCCCGGCACAGGCGTCCAGGATGCGGCCGTACCGCTCCTGGCTGCGCTGCTGGACGGGCTTGCGCCGTCCGGGGGGCAGGTGACTCCTCGTGCTCGCGCTCATAGGGGTCACTGTGCCGCATCCGGCCTGGCAGGGGCGAATCAGCGGCGGGGCCGGCGCACGACCCGGGGGAAATGATTGACAAACTCAACCTTTCACGTCTAGCGTCGGTATTGCTTCAAGTGATGAAACATCGATGTGCGCAAGCCATCCCGAAGGACCGCGAGAACCCCATGACCGCACTGTCCGAACCGTCAGCCGCCTCCGAAGACGCCCCCGCCGTGGTCGCCCGGCTGCGGGCCGCCTTCGAAACCGGCCGCACCCGGCCGCTCGCCGGCCGCCTCGAGCGGCTCGCCGCGCTGCGCGCCCTGCTCACCGAGCAGGCCGAGGTGTTCCAGGAGGCCCTCCGCGCCGACCTCGGCAAGAGCGCCGCCGAGGCCTACCGCAGCGAGATCGGCTTCACGCTCAACGAACTCGACCACACCGCGGCGCACTTGGAGGAGTGGCTGCGCCCGCGGCCGGCCGCCGTCCCCGAGCACTTCCGGCCCGCCGAGGCCCGGGTCGTCCGCGATCCGCTCGGCGTGGTGCTGATCGTCGCGCCGTGGAACTACCCGCTCCAGCTCGCCCTCGCGCCGCTGGTCGGCGCCCTGGCGGCCGGGAACACCGCCGTCGTCAAGCCCAGCGAGCTCACCCCCGCCACCTCCGCGGCCCTCGCCGAGCTGCTGCCGCGCTACCTCGGCGAGACCGTGGCCGTCGTCGAGGGCGCCGTCCCGGAGACCACCGCCCTGCTGGAGCAGCGCTTCGACCACATCTTCTACACCGGCAACGGCACGGTCGGCCGGATCGTCATGGCCGCCGCCGCCCGGCACCTCACCCCGGTCACCCTCGAACTCGGCGGCAAGAGCCCGGTCGTGGTCGAGCCCGGCGCCGACCTCGCCGTCACCGCCCGACGGATCGCCCGCGGCAAGTTCCTCAACGCCGGCCAGACCTGCGTCGCCCCGGACTACGTGCTCGCGATCGGCGACACCGCGGCCGGGCTGGAGAAGGAACTCGCCGCCGCCGTCCACGAGTTGTACGGCGACGACCCGGCCACGGCCGAGCACTACGGACGGATCGTCAGCGACCGCCACTTCGACCGCCTCACCGCGCTGCTCGGCGACGGGCGGACCGTCACCGGCGGCACCCGCGACCGCGCGGCCCGCTACCTCGCCCCGACCGTCCTCGCCGACGTCGAGCCCACCGCCCCGGTGATGCGGGACGAGATCTTCGGCCCGATCCTGCCCGTCCTCACCGTCCCCGACCTCGACGCGGCGATCGCCTTCATCAACGAGCGCGACAAGCCGCTCGCCCTGTACGCCTTCACCGAGTCCGCGGAAACCAAGCGCCGCCTCGCCGAGGAGACGTCCTCCGGCGCGCTCACCTTCGGCCTGCCCGTCTACCACCTGGCGATGCCCGAGCTGCCGTTCGGTGGCGTCGGCGGGAGCGGCATGGGCCGCTACCACGGCGAGTACTCGATCGACACGTTCAGCCACCTCAAGGCCGTCGTCGACAAGCCCCTCGTGTGAGTCCTGCCCCCGATCCCCCCTGGAGTCCACACCGATGACCCCGCTCGACCACAGCGCCGCCGTAGCCGCCGAGACCGCCCGCTTCGTCGGCGCCGTCCGAGGCGCCGATCCGTCCGTCCCGGTGCCCACCACCCCCGGCTGGTCCCTCGCCGACCTCGTCCGCCACGCGGGCAGCGTCCAGCGCTGGTTCACCGTCCTGCTCCGCCGGCGCATCCAGGAGCCGCCCACCAGTCGCGACGTCGACCTCAGGCTCCCCGAGCAGCCCGAGGCGTACCCCGACTGGCTGGCCGACGCGGCGGCCGAGGCCGGCGAGACCTTCGCCGCGACCGACCTCGACGCCCCGATGTGGGCCTGGGGCGTCGACCAGCACGCCCGCTTCTGGGTGCGGCGGATGCTGTTCGAGACCCTCGTCCACCGCGTCGACGCCGAACTCGCACTCGGCGTCAAGGCGGACATCGCGCCGGACCTCGCCGCCGACGGCGTCGACGAGTTCCTGACCAACCTGCCCCGCGCGGTCTTCTTCGCCCCGGGGACCGCCAACCTGCGCGCCGAGAACCGCACCATCCGGTTCGCGCGCACCGACGGCGACGGCGCCTGGCTCGTCCGCCTGCGCCCCGACGGCTTCGGCCTCGACCCCGCGGACGCCGACGCCTCCGCCGACGCGACCGTCTCCGCCACCGCCGCCGACCTGCTGCTCCTCCTGTACGGCCGCATCGACCGCGCGTCGGCGGGTGTCACCGTCGACGGCGACGAGGAGTTGCTGGCGCTCTGGTTCGCCAACTCCGCGTTCTGACCGTTGCGGCGGGCGGCTTCGGCGCCGCCGGCGAGCGCGAACAGCCGCCCCGGGCCGGTAGGAGGGCCCGGGGCGGCTGTACTGCTCGCTATTGATCGGTGCATGGCAACTTTGCGCAGCTTCGAGCAGGCCGGTCCTTCCGGGCCGAGCGGCGGGTGACCCGGAAGTCCCCCAGGAATCCGTGGGTATCGGGGGTCGGGAGCTACACTCCGGTCATGCTCAAAGCTGATCGCGCCGCACGGATCCTGTCCCACATCTCGGAGGTAGGGAGCGCGGATGTGCATGCGCTCGCCGAGCTGCTCGGGGTGTCGGGGGCGACGGTGCGCCGGGACCTCCAGGAACTGCACGACCAGGGGCTGCTGCACCGCACCCGGGGTGGGGCCGTCACCGGGGCGGTCAACCTCGAACTGCCGTTGCGGCACCGCAGCGAGAAGCAGCAGGAGGAGAAGCGGCGGATAGCGCGGGCCGCGGCCGAGCTGGTGCCCGAGGGCGCCGTCGTGGGCCTGACCGGCGGCACGACGACGAGCGAGCTGGCCCGGGTGCTGGCCGAGCGCGGCGGCGTCACCGTCGTGACCAACGCCGTCAACATCGCGGCCGAGCTCATCGTCCGCCCCGAGATCCGCCTGGTGGTGATCGGCGGCATCGCCCGCTCGGCGAGCTACGAGCTGATCGGCCCGGCGGCCGAACGGATGCTCTCGAACTACCACTTCGACGTCGCGTTCGTCGGCGTCGACGGCCTCACCGCACACGAGGGCTGCACGACGCACGACGAGATGGAGGCCCAGACCGACCGCGCGTTCCTGCGCAGCAGCGCGCGGTCGGTGGTCCTGGCCGACAGTACCAAGGTCGGCCGGGTCACCTTCGCGTCGATCTGCCCGCTGGCCGAGGTGCACGACCTCGTGACGGACGCCGGGATGACGGACGCCCAGGAGAAGGCCGTCGCGGACTGCGGGGTGCACGTCCTTCGGGTGTGATGACTGCGGGTGTGCTCCAGCCGGCGTGATGTGAGCGCTACTTGACCGAGCCGGCGGTGAGGCCCGAGACGACGTGGCGCTCGATGACGGCGAAGAGGACGACGACCGGCACGATCGCCACGAGCGACGCGGCGAAGACCTGGTTCCACTGCACGCTGTAGGCGCCGATCATGTTGTTGATGCCGACGGTCAGCGGCTGCCGGTCCGGGGAGGTCGTCAGGGTGAGGCCCATGATGAACTCGTTCCAGGCCGCGATGAACGTGAAGATCACCGCCGTCACCACGCCTGGCAGCGCCAGCGGCAGCGTGACGCGCCACAGCGCGCCGAGCCGGCCGGTGCCGTCGATCCGGGCCGCCTCCTCCAGCTCCACCGGGATGGATGAGATGTAGGCGCTGAGGATCCAGATCGCGAACGCCAGGTTGAACGCGGCGTTGGCGAGGACCAGGACGAGGATCGTGTCCAGCAGGTCGAGGGTGTAGAACTCCCGGTAGAGGCCCACCTGGAGCGCGGTGGGCTGGAACATCTGCGTGACGAGGACCAGCAGCAGGAACGCCTTGCGCCCACGGAAGCGGACCCGCGCCGTGTAGTACGCGGCGGGCAGCGCGACGAGCAGCACCAGCAGGGTCGAACCGCCCGCGACCACCAGGGTGACCTGGAGGTTCTGGCCGAGCGTGGTGTCGCGCCAGACCGCGCTGAAGGACGACCAGTCGAAGTGGCCCGGCAGGTAGCCGTTGTCACGCAGCTCGCCGGCCGGGCGGCCGGCCGTGACGAGCATCTCCAGGTACGGCAGCAGGAACAGCGCGGCCAACGCCCATGCGGTGGCGGTCAGCAGGACGGTCCGGGCGCCGGAGCGCTTCACGGGTTCTCCTCCGAGTTCCAGCGGCTGACTCGGAGGAAGAGCAGCACGAGGACGATGACGGCGGCGAAGTTGACGACGGACATGGCGGCGGATTCGGCGACGTCGTAGCCGCGCAGCATGTACATGAAGACGGTGGTGGTGGCGGTGTCGGCGTTGGGTCCGCCCTGGGTCATGCCCCAGATGACGGGGAAGGAGTTGAAGACGTTGATGAGGTTGACGACGAGGGCGACGAGGAAGGCGGGCCGCAGGAGGGGGAGGGTGATTCTGCGGTAGGTCTGCCAGGGGGTGGCGCCGTCGACGCGGGCGGCTTCGTGGACGTCGGCGGGGACGGTCTGGAGGCCGGCCAGCAACGTGTACGTGGTGAAGGGGAGGGAGACGAAGACGGCGACGGTGATGAGCCAGGGTTTGGCGTGCCCCGCGTCGCCGAGCCAGGCCTGGGGGTGGTCGGTGAGGTGGAGGTCGGTCAGGAGGCGGTTGAGGACACCGGCGACCTGGTCGAGCATCCAACGGAAGCCGATGGCGGTCATGAGGACGGAGGCGGCCCAGGGGGCGATGAGGGCCCAGCGGGTGATCCGTCGGCCGGGGAAGTTCTGGTTGAAGAGCTGGGCGAGGGCGAGGGAGAGGAGCATGGTGAGGCCGACGACGGCGATGGTCCACACGGCGGTCCAGCCGAGGACTTCGGGCAGGCGGGGGTCGGCGAAGAGTTTGCGGTACTTGGCCAGGCCGGCGGGGCCGTGGTCGGTGCCGGTGGTGTCGATGCGCCGCAGCGAGGTGCGGACCATCTCGACCACGGGCCAGACGACGACGGCGAGGATCAGCAGCACGGCGGGCGCCAGCCAGAGCACCGGGCCGACGCGGCGGAGCGGGGCGCGGCGCAGGGGGGAGCGGGGGATCGGGGCGCGGGGCACGGTCGGTCTCCCGGCGGCTACTGGCCGGCCTGGAGGGCGGTCTGCTGGAGCGCGTCCAGCGCCTTCCCCGGGTCGCTGACGGCGGTGCCGATCTGCGTCTTGACCTGGGCCGAGACGCCGGGCCAGGTCGGGTCGCTGAGCGGGTAGAAGGCGGCGGTCGGCAGGATCCGGAGGAAGGGGGCGAGCGCCTGCTCGTCGGGGTCGGCCTGGAGGGCGGTGAGCGCGGACTTCGTGACCGGCAGCAGGCTGTACTCCTTGGCGAACCTCACCGCGTTGTCCTTGCCGTAGGCGAAGTCGAGGAAGGCCCTGATCTGCTCCTTGTGGCCGCCCTTCCTGAAGGCCATGACCCAGTCGGCCACGCCGAGCGTGGACGGGCTGGTGCCGTCCTTGCCGGGCATCGCGGTCCAGGTGACGTCCATGTTCCTGACGTCGTTCAGCAGGGTGGGGATGCCGTTGAGCATGCCGACCTTGCCGGAGGCGAAGTCCTTGGTGAGGTCGGTGCGGTTGACGGCGGCCGGGCTCTGCTCGGTCAGGCCCGCGTCGACCCAGGCCTTCAGCTGGGTGAACGTGGCGATGTTGGCGGGGGAGTTGATGGTGTACTTGCCGCTCGCGTCCTGGTAGCCGCCGTGGTTGCCGAGCATCCAGATGAAGGACTCGCCCTGTGCCTCCTCCTTGCCGAGCGGCACGCCCAGCGGCACCTCGACGCCCGCCTTCTTGAGGGCGGTGGCGGCGGCGGTGACGTCGCCCCAGGTCTTCGGCGGGTTGGCCGGGTCGAGGCCGGCCTTGCGGAAGAGGGTGTTGTTGATCAGGAACATCCGGGCGCTGGAGACGAACGGGACGCCGTACTGGGTGCCGTCCTGGACGCCGGCCTTCGCGAGGGCGGGGACGAAGTCGTCGGCGGTGGCGGGGGAGAGGACGTCGCCCGCCGGGTAGAGCATGCCGTTCTTCGCGTAGTCGGCGTAGCCGCCGGTCTGCAGGAGGTCGGGCTGGTCGCCGTTCTGGACCATGGTCTTGACCTGGGTGTCGAGGTCGTTCCAGTTGATGACCTGAAGGTCCACCCGGATCTTCGGATTCTGCTGCTGGAAAGCGGATATGACGTTCTGCCAGTACGCCTGGGTGGGGTTCTGGCCGTTGGAGCCGTAGTCGGCGGCGACGAACCGAATCGTGGTGACTCCGTCGGCGGAGGTGCTGCCGGAGCCGGAGCCCTTGCTGCACGCGGACAGGGCGAGCGTGCCGGCCAGGGTGGCCGCCGAGAGGGCGAGGAGGGGCCGCTTCATTCCGGGACCGCCTTAGGTGAAGGGGCCGGCTTCCGGCCGGGCCCCGTGGGGGTCGGACGTACTGCGTGAAGCTGTGTGGTTGTAGTGACTGGTGATCAGTTTCGATCAGTGATGTGCCCAGAGTGTGCACCCTCGGGGGCGGGTGCGACAGGCGCGTTATCGAAGTGTTGCCATGGAGTTGGTGGTGGTGCGCGGTGGTGCGCGGTGGTGCGGAATGGGTGGCGGGCGGTCTTCCGCGTGCGCGGATCTGCGTGTAGCCTCGCCGCCGGTTGCTCAATATTGAGCTGTTGTATGTGAACTGCAGCAAATTCGAGCAGAGGTGTTGCGGGAGTCGCCGACGGGGAGGCCCTTGTGAGTCACGTCGAGCCGAGTCACGTCGAGCATGGGATCACCGAGGTCACCATCGCCACCCTGCTCAACCGGGTGTTCACCGCCTCCGTCCAGCGTGCCCTCGCCGGCGACGTGCGGCTCGTGGACACCCGTCGCCACCTCGGCGCCGGCCGCGCCGCGCCGGCCGCCGAGGTCGCCCGTCTGCTCACCGTCCTCAGGGCGGCCCAGGCCTGACGCCCCGTCCGGATCGCCCCGGCGGGAGCCCCACCGGAGAACGGAAGGTGACACGTCCATGCGCCAACGCTTACGGCGCCCGCGCCCGCGCGGCATCCTGACCACCGTGCTCGCGCTGCTGTGCGCGCTGCTCGGTGCCGTCCCCGCGGCCCGCGCCGCGACGCCCCCGGCGGGCACGCTCTCGCTCGGCCACCGCACGGTGACCTGGCAGAGCCCGGCCTACGCCACCGGCGCGGTACCCGACCCCGCGCACTGCCCGAGCGCCGCCGCCGACCCGGACGGCAAGGTGTGCGACCGCTTCTCGCTCACCGTCGACGTCCCCGCCGGCTACTGGCAGGGCCACCCCGACGGCGGCGTGCCGGTGTCGATCAGCTGGCCCGATCCGACCATGGAGTTCGACCTCTACGTCTACGACGGCGCGGGCCGCAAGGTCGCCGAGAACCAGACGGGCGCCGTCCCCACCACCGCCGTGATCCCCGACGCCTCGGGCACCTACCAGGTCCTGGTGGTGCCCTACTCCGTCACCAACTCCGCCTACACCGCCACCGCGCTGCTCCCCGAGCCCACCACCGTCGGCGACGCGACCGGCATCGCCCGCGACGGCGACGGCTACCTGATCCGGGCCGGGACCGCCGCCGCCCGCGTCGACTTCACCACCGAGGACGCCTTCCGGCTGCAGTTCAGCCCGGACGGCACCTTCACCGCGCCGCCCGTCGGCGAGATGATCGCGACAACTCCGCCCACCCTGAAGACCGTCGAAGAACAGGACGAGGGCGACTACTACGCGATCAGCTCCGAGCACCTCACCCTCCGCGCATACAAGCAGCCGCTGCGCTTCGCGCTGTACACCGACGACGACACCAAGCGCGTCTGGGAGGAGACCCGCGGCCTCACCTGGACCCAGGACGCGATGGAGCAGACCCTCGCCCGCGGACCGCAGGAGCAGTTCTACGGCGCCGGCGAGCAGAACGGCTCGTTCTCGCACCGCGGGAAGACCGTCCACGTCGCCAACGACTACAACTGGAACGAGGGCGGCTTCAACAACTCCCAGCCCTTCTACCTCTCCTCGGCCGGCTACGGCGTCTTCCGCCACACCTACGCCCCCGGCACGTACACCTTCGGCGATCCGGTGCGGACCTCCGAGCGCGAACGGCGCTTCGACGGCTACTACTTCTACGGCCCGGACCTCAAGAAGATCATCGGCGCCTACACCGACCTCGTCGGCAAGCCCTTCATGCCGCCCGTCTACGGCCTCGAACCGGGCGACTCCGACTGCTACCTGCACAACGCCAACCGCGGCGAGCGGCACACCCTCGACGCCCTCAAGGTCGCCGACGGCTACACCGCCAACCAGCAGCCGCTCGGCTGGATGCTGGTCAACGACGGCTACGGCTGCGGCTACGAGAACCTCCAGCAGACCGGCCAGGGGCTGCGCGAGCACCACATGCAGCTCGGCCTGTGGACCTCGACCGGCCTGCCCAACCAGGGCGAGGAGGTCAAGGCGGGCGTCCGGGTGCGCAAGCTGGACGTCGCCTGGGTCGGCCCCGGGTACAAGTTCGCGCTGGACGGCTGCCTGAAGGCCAAGGACGGCATCGAGCAGAACAGCGATGCCCGCGGCTTCGTCTGGCTCCCCGTCTCCTGGGCCGGCGCACAACGCTGCGGCGTCCTGTGGAGCGGCGACCAGAAGGGTACGTACGACTACGTGCGCTGGCAGATCCCGACGTACGCGGGCGCGACCATGTCCGGCATCGCCTACGACACCGGCGACGTGGGCGGCATCTTCGGCAGCGACCCGAAGGTGGAGACCCGGGACCTGCAGTGGAAGACCTTCGTCCCGGCCATCATGACGATGGACGGCTGGGCGGCCGCCGACAAGCAGCCGTGGCGGGCCGGCGAGCCGTACACCTCGATCAACCGGCGCTACCTGCAGCTCAAGGAGCGCCTGCTGCCGTACTTCTACACGCTCGCCGAGCAGGCCCACCGCACCGGCGTGGGCGCGGTGCGGCCGCTCGTGCTGGAGTACCCGGACGACCCGAACGCCTGGGGCGACGCGGCGACGTACGAGTTCATGAGCGGCAGCGACTTCCTGGTCGCCCCGGTCTACGACGACTCGGCCGTCCGCAACGGCATCTACCTGCCGAAGGGCACGTGGGTCGACTACTGGACGGGCAAGACGTACCAGGGGCCGACGACGATCAACGGGTACCGGGCGCCGCTGGACACGCTGCCGCTGTTCGTCCGGGCCGGCGCCGTCGTGCCGATGTGGCCGCAGGGCACGCTCTCGTGGGAGACCCGCGACACCGGCCGGCTGTCCTACGACGTGTACGCCAAGGGCCCGTCCTCGTTCACGCTCTACGAGGACGACGGCACGACGCGCGCGCACGAGCAGGGCGCCGGTGCCACCCAGGAGGTCACGGTCCGTTCGGTCGGGAGCGGCCACGGCGTGACCACCGTCGAGGTCGGCCCGAGCGTGGGCGACTACACCGGCAAACCGGCCGCCCGCGCCTACGAGTTCACCGTCCACGCGGGCGCCGGGCCGGGCGCGGTGCTCCTGGACCACTCGACGCTGGACGGATACTCCTCACAGGCCGGGCTGGACGCTGCGGACGCCGGGTGGTTCTACGACGCGGCGGCGGGCGTGGTGCACGTGAAGACGCCGAAGCAGCCGACGGACTGCGGCTTCTCGCTGCTGCTGGCGGGGGCCGGTCCGCTGGCGGGCTGAGCGGGATCGTACCGGGCGCAGGGGCGAGGGCTTCCGGGTCCTCGCCCCTTTCCGAACACCCCCGGATCCCGCCCCCGCCACCGAGCTGCTCGCCGGCTCCCCCGAGGACCGGCTCGCCCGGACCTTCCGCATGGTGATCGGCGGAACGCCGGGCAGCCCGCGCCGGCCGCCCACCCCGTCCGGTCAGTCGTGAAGGTCCCCGAGCCAGCGCAGGGCGCTCAGGCTCGGCAGGAAGCAGTACTCGCCTCCTCGGGTGACGACGAACCGGGGCAGCGGGGAGAGGCGGCGCCTCAACGGCCGCCGGGGAATGGTGTAGCAGGTCTCCCCGTCCGCGGATCCGACGACGGGGTCCCTCGTGTTGCCCGCCCCGAAGAAGACGCCGTCGTTCATCCACTCCGACTGGACGAACTCGAACTGCCGCCCCAGATGGGCGCCGATGAACGCGAACATCAGACCGCGGTCCACTCCGTCGTCCTCCAACGCCTCCTCGGGCAGCGCGGGACCGTAGACGGCGCCGCGCCGGATCATCCGGTGCAGCCGCACCTGCCCGGCCACCGAGGCATCGCGCGGGTTGGCCCGGCGGATGTGGCAGCCGCCGGGGGTGATGAATCCCGTCGGATCGTCCTGCGCGTACAGGAAGGTGTTACGGCGGTGCGGGTCGGCGCCGAGTGCCGGGTCGTCGTGGTGCGGGGCGAGGGCCAGCGGGGCCCCGCTGCGCCAGCGACCCATGATCTTGGCCGCGATCAGTTCCTCGTCCTGGGCGCCGGTGGAGTTGTCCTTCAGGTAGCGCCTGAACTCGGCGACGTTCTGGTGGAGTTTGCGGAAGACCGCGTAGCTGCCGTTGCGGCCCAGCGCGGTCGGCTGCGGTGTCTCCACACCCCCGATCTCATCCGGGTATCCGAGGACGAACTCTCCGCTCTTCAACGGCACCTCCAGCTCGTTCGACCCCGGGATGCCGCTGCCTTCGACGGCCGGATGGCTGACGCCGTCGAGATAGCCGAAGTGCTCCTTCCCGGAGGGCAGCGCGTAGCAGTCCTGCCGCCAGATCGCCGTCACGCCGGGGAGGCGGTCGTGGGCGGGTCGGACGCGGCCCATGGCCGCCTCCAGGCGCGGGGAGTCGGGTGCGACCGCCGTGATCACCACATGGACGTCGCGCGTGCCGAGCGGTGCTTCCCACTCCTGCGGGCTGCTCGCGCCCACGTCGCCCAGCGCTCTGGCGCGGGCGGCCATTCCCTGCCGGAACTCCCACGCGAACGTCTCCACCGAGGCGCGCGGCACCCCCAGTGCCTCCAGGCCCCAGTACGTGACGGCGACACTGACCCAGGCGTCCCCGAGGGGGCTGGACGAGTCGGCCGCGGAGGTCACTGCCAGGCTCGCCCGCCTCATCAACTCCCGGCCCTGGGCCCGGTCGTCGATGCGGAAGAGCAGGTACGTCGCCGCGTACGGGGTCGGCCGCGGGCTGAGGATCCCGCGCTGAATGTCGTCGAGTTCCAGTCCGGTGTCCGTGGGCGCGCTCACGTCGGGCTCCTGACGGCATGGCTACGAGACGAGGTTGCGCCAGAAGTTGCGCAGACTGTCGTCGGCGCCGAACAGCGTGCTGAAGATCGTCGAATCGGCGAGCAGCACGTCTGCCGCGCGGTCACCGCACGGGGGCATCCACAGGAACATGTTGAACTCGGTGTTCCCGGCATCGGTGAACGGATGGGGCCGGGACGTGTCGATCGGCTGTCGGGCCAGCACATGGATGTCCTTCGGTTCCTCGGTCGTCACCGCGTAGTGCGGAAGGTGCATGTGGAAGTTGAAGTTCGTGACCCCTCGCAGCCACCCCCTCTCGTCCATGTCCCCGAATGTGGACAGTGGCGCGATCCGGCCGTCCGCATCCGTCGCCGGGCGCAGTCCGTAGCGATTGATGACCGGCACGCCCAGGCCCTTCATCACGTCCCTGACGTAGGTGGCGAACCGCTGCTGGCGCGGCACCAGGGGATCGCCGTGGTGGAGGTACTCCGTCTCCCGCTCGGACAGGTCGTCCGACGCACCGACGTCGTGGTGGGGCCCCAGGACGAGGCGGGCGTCCTCCCGGGCGAGGAAGGCCCGCAGGGCCTCGATCTCCCCGGGCTGCGCCTCCTGCCCGGTGATCATGTGGTCCAGTCCGAAGACGAACAGGACGTCCGTGTCGTCGAGCACCCGTTCATCGAGAGGGGTGTGGAAACCGGCCTGGTCGATGCGCTGGTAGACCGGCACGGGATGCCCGGTCACCTCCTCGACGAAGTCCTGGAACGGCACCCAGGCCCAGAAGAACAACTCCAGTGAGCCCGCAATGGTCTGCTGGAACCGATAGGGGTCGGACCACTTCGGGTCCTCGTACGCCGGCCACGCCACCCGCCTGACTTCGGTCATCGTGGAGAACCGGTTGTCCAGCTCGGCCGCGTTCCGGCCGGCCTCGGCGGGATAGCTCCACGAGACGTAGATGCTCGCACGCCGCCTGGCAGGGGTGTGTTTCCGGGGGATGTGCCGCTGGTTGTAGGTCCGCGCGGTTTCGGCCTCGCTCATCGCCCAGCCCTCACTGCATCTGGTCGAGCATCTCCGACAGAGCGCCCTTGATCCGCAAAGCCTTCTTGATCTCGTCAGCCGTCACGTACGGATACTCTCCGTACTCGATGAAGCTCGGGCAGTGGTGTTCACGGACGAACCTGACGAACGCCTCCGGGTTGGTCCGCCAGTCCTCCGGGAATCCCTCCAGATGCTCGAACGCCGTGCTCACACCTGCTTTCGAGAAGAGCGCGACGGCGTCCTCGGTGTACTTGTCGAAGTCGGTGTCGAAGGTCCCCTGGTACATGAAGCGCGTGTCGTCGTCGAAGAGGACCCAGCGCAGGTAGTGCAGCTTCAACGGTGCGAGGAGGTACGGATCCTGTTCGAGCGCCTCGGCCAGTCGGTGGCCGTACTGGCGCATCGCATCGGAGTGGCCGGGCTTGACCCGCGCGATGATGGTGAACCCGTAGCACGCCGGGGTCCTGGGGAACACGGGACCGTACTTCCCCTGTTCGAGATGATCCGTCTCCTTGGGGAGGACGACCGCCTGCGGCTTGATTTCCATGCCCACTCCTCCCGCCGTTCAGCGGCCGGGACGGATCCATTTTCCCGCCCGATCACTGAGCCCGCCTGCCGAGCAGGGAGAAGAGGGGCGTCTCCTCGCAGGGCGCTCGATTCCCGTATCGACTTCACGGCCGACCACCTCGGTGCCCTCGGCGCCACCGCCATCGCCGAGGGCGCCGATGTCGGCGGCTACTGCACCTGATCCCTCCTCGACAACTTCGCATGGGCCGAAGCCCGGCGAACGAACTGTCATTCGACGGCCGCGCCCAATCGCGGTCCTCCGAGAGGCCGGCCCATGCCCGCGTACCACCGCGAACTGCCGATCAAGAGCCCTTCGCCGGACCTGGCCGACTGGCCCGGGGCTGGAGTGCGCCTCCGCGGGTCATGGCGATGCCCCCGTCGGCCGGGGTTCAGGAGCTGTGGCCCGTGCTGACGCAGCGCTCGGGCTCGGCGACCTTCAGGTACTCGTGCTTGAGGAGGTTGGCGACGTTGTAGCGCTCGGCGTCCGTGAAGTCGGACGGCTTGAACTGGGGGTCGAGCCACTGCTGGTGGCCGAACCCCGGCTGGTTGAAGCCGGCCGCGATCCGGCCCGCCTGCACGTTGAAGGGGCGGTTCACCTCGTAGCAGTGGTAGCCGTTCCCGGGGCCGTTGAGCGAGTCCGGCGGCAGGGCGCGCTTGGCGTAGGGAGTCCCGCCGGTCGCCAGGAAACCGCCGGTCTCGGCCCCGAAGCGGTCCAGGGCCTGACCCACGTCCATCGTCTGCTCGTGCATGTCGAGGATGCCGTTGCTTTCCGCGAAGCCCCGGTTGCCGGGGTACTTCCACTGGGTGCCGTCGCGGTACCAGCTGAGGAACTGGGTCGGCTGCAGGCCCCCGAAGCGGTGGTAGTGGTTCAGCAGTGTCGCCACCGGTCCGGTCGTCGGTAGTTCGGCCGGGCCCAGCTCGGACCGGCCGCAGTAGTAGACGGTCGGGTCTTCCGGCGGGAGGAGGTCCGGACAGTCGGACGGCGGAGGCGTGCGGTGCGACACCGACCGGTCCGGCGCGGCGGCGGCGGCGCCGGCCGAGGCCATCACGGTGAGCGGAAGGGCGGCGGCCAGCGGCAGGGCGATGAGCCTGAGCGAACGCATGGATGGGCTCCAGGGGGGCAGACGGAGGGATGCGAGAGGTGCGACGCAGCGACAGCGGACGTGCGTGGCACGGTCATTGCATACTCGTACCGCTCGGTACGCGGGCAACCCGGGGAGTGGCTGCGCGCACGGCATTCGGACGGAGCAGTCGACGGGTCCGTGTGTCCCGCTCCCACGCAGCGGTGGTAGCAGGACCTCCCGCGGCCTCCGTTGCCGGATGCAGTTCCTGAGGCACGGAACAACACCGTTGCGATGACGGCTGGTTGCCTCTGGAGTTCCGGGGCACGGGGCTGACATGAGCTTCCCTCACGTCTTCAAAGGGGAGCAATGTTGAACCGTCTCGACCGGTCGGCGGGGTTCCGACGGGGTGCCGCCACCGCCGCCTATCGGATCGGGGGGCGGTGGACGAGGGCGGGCACAGGCCCGCCGTGTGGGACGTACTACTGCCTGGCTCCGTACCGCGGCAGGGCCGACCGCGGGATTCGGCCCCCTTGGCTGCTGGGGCATCCGGTCAAGCCGTTGATGCCGGACGGGATCAGCGGCTGGTGATCATTGCGGTGCCGGACGTCAGTGGCTGTGGAAGGTCCGGAGCCCTGACCTCGGCCGGAGGGCTCCTAGCCGCGCCAGGGCGTGGCCCGGATCTCGAAGCCCGTCAGGCCCTCGGGCTGTTCCTCCCAGACGAGGACCCGGTCCACGATGGCCAGTGGCGGCCCCTGCCTGGTCCACTCGACCAGCCGCTGGACGGCGGCCGAGCTCCCCTCGAACACGGCCTCGACGGTGCCGTCCGGCAGGTTCCGCACCCAGCCCCGCACGCCCTGCGCGGTTGCTTCGTGACGGCACGTGTCGCGGTAGAAGACCCCCTGCACCTCGCCGGAGACGATCACTCGGCTGCGGATCATCGCCCACTCCCTACGGTGTCCGGGTCACGGTACGGCCTGCCCGCGCGGCGGCGGCCGCGAACGCGCTGGCGTCGAGCACGGCCGCACCGCCCAGGTCGTTGTTGAAGTACACGTAAACCTCGGCCGAGTCCGCCCAGCTGTCGGCGATTCGGCCCACCCAGCCGGCCAGCGCCTGCCGTCCGTACCGGGGCCAGGGCCGGGCCCGCCCGGCGTGGCAGCGGAGATAGCCCCATTCGCAGGTCCGCCACAGCGGGGTGACCGGGCGTGACTCCCGGTCCGCCCAGCACAGTGCGGCGGCCCGGCCCGTCAGCACCGCACGGATCTCCGGCGTCCACCAGGACGGGTGCCGCGGCTCGACGGCGACCCGCACGCCCGCGGGGAAGGCGGCCAGGCAGCCGTCCAACAGCTCGGCATCCGCGTGCAGCGTGGGCGGCAGCTGGAGCAGCACCGGGCCGAGCCGCTCCCCGAGCCCCTGTGCCGCCGTGAGCAGCCGCTGGACCGGCTCGGCCGGCTCGCGCAGGCGCTTGATGTGGGTGAGGTAGCGGCTGGCCTTCACCGCGAACACGAAGCCCTCTGGGGTACGGGCGCGCCAGTCGGCGAAGGTGTCCGGCGAGGGCAAACGGTAGAAGGCGGCATTGCTCTCCACCGTGGCGAACCGCTCGGCGTACTCCTCCAGCCAGCGTCGCTTGGGTGTCCCTTCCGGATAGAGCACCCCGCGCCAGTCGTCGTACTGCCAACCCGAGGTACCGACGATCACCGACATATCTCCAGCAAACACCCATCTGCCGGACCGGGCGCTCGATGAAGATCACTACTCACCAATGATGGTGCAGGGCGCCGACAGGCACCACCACCTCGCTGACACGAAAGGCAGAGAATGAGCACGTTCTCCGCGACGCCTCCCGGCGGCACCTGGAACCTGGGCGACCTGACCGTCACCCGGTTCGGCTATGGCGCTATGCAGCTCACCGGCCCCGGGGCATGGGCCCGCCCGCCGACCGCGACGGCGCGCGCTGTTCTGCGCGAGGCCGAGATCGCCGCGGCCTGAACGACCCGGCGAACCTCGGCGGTCAGCGCACCTAGAGTTGCGAACCCCCTCCGTCGACAGGGAACTCCGCTCCCGTCGTGAAGGTCGCACCGAACGCCAAGTACGCCACCGCGGCGGCCACTTCCTCGGACGCCCCCAGGCGCTGCATCGGGTTCGTGCTCCGGTAGGTGTCCTTCATCATCTCGACGACGTCGGCAGGCACGGAGCGGTCCAGGATGCCCGTGTCGATCGGCCCGGGGCTCACGGCATTGACGCGCACCTTGCGCGGCAGCAGCTCGCGGGCCAGGGTGCGCGTCATCGACCGCAGGGCTGCCTTGCTCGCCGAGTAGACACTGAGCGCGTCGAGGCCCAGGACGTTCACCACCGACGTGGTGAGGACCACGCCGCCTCCCTCGCGCAACAGCGGCGCCAACGCCTGCACCGTGAAGTACGGGCCCTTGGCGTTGACGCCGAACAGCGTGTCGTACATCTCCTCCGTCGTCGAGTCCAACGGCGCGGACGCAGTGACGCCGGCGTTGACGAACAGCGCGTCCACCACGCCGAACCGCTCCTCGACCGTGCCGGCCAGCGCCTTGATGTCCTTCAGGGACGCGGCATCGCTGCAGACGGCGATCGCCTTGTCCCCCAACTGCTCCAGCGCGGCGTCCAGGGTGGATCGGGTACGGCCGGTGATCAGTACGTGCGCCCCACCGTCCGCGAACAACCGGGCCGCAGCCAGGCCAATACCGCTGCTCCCGCCCGTGATCACGATCTTCTTGCCGTCATAAGTGGTCATGCCCTCAAGTCAAATATCCACCCGCACACCCTGTCCAAGACCTGTTCCGCACGCCGTCATGTCCCAGGCGCATGACGGCGCGCGACGTACCCTGGGCGAATGGATCTCGACGCAGCCGGACGGAACCGCCATCGGCGTCGGGCTCGGTCGGTGCCGAGAACGTGCAGGTGAACGCGTATTCGTCGGTGCCGATGCCGAAGAGCGAGTCGGAGTGTTCCGAGGGGATCCTCGCGGGACGTACGCGGAAGCGATAGTCGGCGGCGTCGGAGAACAGGGCCCCAGGCCGGGCGTTGGGGAAGGTCTCTTCGCGTTCGGCCGGCTAGTGCGCCCGGATCGCCCGGAGCATGTTCAGCCGTGCGGCTCTGCGGGCCGGCCAGATGGCCGCGAGCACTCCGATCAGCAGGGCCAGCGCGAGGAAGAGCCCGAGCTGGGCCCAGGGCAGGACCGTCTCGTACAGCGGCATCGACGCCGTTGTCAGGCTGCCCGCGGCCCAGGCCAGGAAGGTGCCCGTGCCGATCCCGAGCAGGGCGCCGAAGAGGGAGATGACCACCGATTCGAGCCGGACCATCTGCCTGATCCCGGAGCGGTCGAAGCCGATGGCCCGCAGCGTCCCGATCTCGCGAGTGCGCTCGGAGACCGACATGGCGAGGGTGTTGACGACGCCGAGCACCGCGATGACGACGGCCATCGCGAGCAGCCCGTACAGCATGTTGAGGACGGTCGTCATGGATCCGCTGCCGGCCTTGATGAGCTGTTCCTGGGTCTGGACCTCCAGCAGCGGGCTGTTGCCGAGCGCCTGGCGGATCCTGGGCTCCAGTCCTGCGGCCTTGCCGGGCTCGGCCTTGACCAGGACGTGGTCGAGCTTGTGGGTGTCGGTGGAGGGGAGGACGTCGGCCACGGTGCCCAGCGCGTCGTACGCGGCACGGGTCTTGGCGTAGACGGCGACGACTGTCAGCTTCTTCTTGTTCGGCGTGCCCCCTCTGGTGTTCATGTCGGCGTCGATCGTGTCGCCGACATGCAGTCCGGCCTGCCGTGCGAACTCGTCGGAGACCGCGATCCTCCCGGGGCCGACGTCACGCAGCGAGCCGGTCTGGAATTTGAGGTCCGCTGCCTTCCCGAATGTCTTCGGGTCCGTGCCCGTGATCGTGGCGAAAGCGCCCTGGGTGTCGAAGTTCGCGGAGGTGACGGGGGCGGCCGCCGCGACTCCCGGCAGTTCGGCGATGTCGTCGGCCGCGGCGGTGTCGAGGCCGCGGTAGGTGCTGTTGGAAACCTTGAAGTCGGCGGCCAGGCCCTGGGTTGCTTCCTCGTCGAGGGCTCGCTGGGTGGAGTACCCGCCGACGGCGAGGCCGGTGATCAGGGTGAGGCCGATCATCAGGGCCGAGGCGGTGGCGGCGGTGCGCCGCGGATTGCGCAGGGCGTTCTCCTTGGCCAGCTTGCCGCTGACGCCGAAGAAGCGCGCGGTGACCTTGCCGGCGAGGGTGATCAGCGGCCGGGAGAGCAGCGGGGCCAGGACGATCATGCCGCACAGGGTCAGGGCGGAGCCGAGCATCGCGGCCATCAGGTTCGACTCCTTGCTCCCCTTGAGCGTGGAGACGTACAGCATGACCGCGATACCGAGTCCGGTCAGGAGTGTGCCGAGGACGTTGCGGACCTTCAGCGTGTGGGCGGGCGGGGCCAGGCCGGCGCTGCTGAGCACCGCGACCGGCGCGATCTTCGCGGCCCTGCGGGACGGCAGCCAGGCGGCCAGGACGGTCACGGCGACGCCGACCGCCAGCGATGCCAGCGGGGCGGTGGGCGAGATGACCAGGGGGCCGTCGGGCAACTCGGCGCCACTTGTGGTGAGCAACGGGTGCAGGGCGGTGGCGATGCCGAGGCCGAGCGCGAATCCGGCGGCGGAGGCTCCGAGTCCGACGAGCGCGGCCTCGATGAGGACGGAGCGTACGACCTGGCGGCGTGAGGCGCCCACGGCCCGCAGCAGGGCGATCTCACGGCTGCGCTGGGCGATCAGCATGGTGAAGGTGTTGACGATGATGAACACTGCGACGAACAGCGCGATGCCCGCGAAGCCCAGCAGCGTCTTGGTCAGCCGCGTGGTGTTCTCGGCGATCTGCCTGGACTGTTCGGCGGCCAGGTCGGCGCCGCTGATGGCCCGGGCGCCCTTGGCGGGAAGCAGGGACTGCACCCGGGCGGTCAGCGCGCGCTCGTCGGTGCCGGGCTTGGCCGCCACCGCTATCGCGTCGAACCGGCCGGGGGCGAGGAACAGCTTCTGCGTGGTCGTGGTGTCGAACAGCGTCAGCGTGCCGCCCGCAGTGACGCGCGGGTCGTCGGTGGTGACGATGCCGACCAGCTTCTTGGTCAGCGCGGGCCCGTCGGTGGCGAAGCGGACGGTGTCACCGACGCGGTAGCCGGCCTTCTCGGCGGTCGTGGCGTCCAGAGCCAGCTCGTCCTCGGCGGCGGGGGCGCGGCCATCCTTCAGCGGGAAGTGGTCGTCCTTGCCGTCCTTGCCGGGCAGGTAGTTGGTGGCCAGGTTCTGCCAGCTGCTGTCGGCGTTGACCGGGCGGCCGTCCTTGCCGGCCAGTGTGGCCTGGCCGTTGACGGTGGGACGCACCGAGTCGACGCCCGGCAGTGCGCGGATCTCCTGTGCCAGCGCGGCGTCGAGGACAGAGGTGCGCCCGCCGTCCTTGCCGCCGGCGGTGTCGGCGCCGGGGGACGGCTGAGCCTCGTCGCCGGGAGACTCCCCCGCCTGGACGGCGACGGCGACGCCCTTGAGGCTCTGGGCGGAGGCGTTGCGGAAGGCGTTCGCGGTGGTGTCGCCGAAGACGAGGGTGCCGGAGACGAACGCGACGCCGAGCAGGACCGCGAGCACGGTCATCATCAATCGGGCTTTGTGCGCAAGGACGTTGCGCAGGGCGGTACGCAGCATGGTGGTGTCAGTCCTGGAGGTACGCGGCGGGTGAGACGCGGTGGGAAGTGTGCGGTGGAGGTTCGCGCTGGTGGAGTCGCGGGACGGATGCGGGGCGGTTGGGCGTGGGCGCGGGTCAGCTCGTCCGGCCGTTGGTGTCGAAGCGCCGCATCCGGTCGAGTACGTCTTCGGGGGTGGGGGAGGGAAGCTCGTCGATGAGACTTCCGTCGACGAGGAAGACCACGCGATCGGCGTAGGAGGCGGCCACAGGGTCGTGGGTGACCATGACGATGGTCTGGCCCAGGTCGCGTACGGAGTCCCTGAGGAAGCCCAGGACTTCGGCTCCCGAGCGGGAGTCGAGGTTGCCGGTCGGCTCGTCCGCGAAGATGATCTCTGGCTGGCTCGCCAGCGCGCGGGCCACGGCGACCCGCTGCTGCTGTCCGCCGGAGAGCTGTGAGGGGCGGTGCCGGAGCCGTTCGGCCAGGCCGACGGTCCCTACGACCAGGTCCAGCCAGTCCTGGTCGGCGTTGCGGCCGGCGATGTCCATCGGCAGCGTGATGTTCTCGATGGCGTTCAGCGTGGGCAGGAGGTTGAACGCCTGGAATATGAAGCCGATCTTGTCCCGGCGCAGCCTGGTGAGCTGCCGGTCGTTGAGGCGGGAGAGCTCGGTGTCACCGATCCGGGCGGAGCCCGCGGAGATGGTGTCGAGCCCCGCCATGCAGTGCATCAGGGTCGACTTGCCGGAGCCGGACGGGCCCATGATCGCGGTGAACCGGCCGCGCCCGAACTCCACGGAGACCGAGTCGAGGGCCACGACGCGGGTCTCGCCCTCGCCGTAGACCTTGCTCAGTCCGGCGGCGCGCGCGGCGGCCGGGGCGGATGCCGGGCCATGCGGGGGTGCAGGGGTGGCGGCTGCGTGCGACATGGATGACTGCGGCATGGGGACTCCTGGAAGGGGTGCTCGACTCGCTTCCATCGTGGTCGCGCAGGTGGCCTGGATCCGTCGCCCTCAGGTCCTGAATCAACGGCCTGCCGAAGGGCAGAGCCGCCGGACGTGCGTATGCCCCGAGAAAGACAGCGCCTCTACCGAAAGGAAGGTGTGGACGACAGAGCCTCTGTCCAAAGGAAGACCCGCGGTCCGGGCGCCCTAGCCTCGAACCGGCCTGGGGCGCGTCATAACGCCGGCTGTCCCCCACGCTCCTGTGGGGAACAGCCACGGTCGGGCCGTAGAGGTGCCCCTAGCCCATCAGGCCCGCCTGGTGTGCGAGCAGCGCCGCCTGGACCCGGCTGTCCGACCCCGTCTTGTCCAGGATGGACCGGACGTGCGTCTTGACCGTCCCGACGCCGATGCCCAGCCGCTTGCCGAGGTCGAGGTTGGACAGTCCCTCTCCCAGCATGGTCAGCACTTCCCGCTCGCGTGCGGTAAGTCCCGCCAGTCGCTGGTCCGTTGGGCTGTTCAGGCTCTTCGCACTGTTCGTGACACCTGCTGCGCCGCCGCGCAGCATCCGCTGGATGACGGTCCCGGTGACTCCGGGCGAGAGGACCGCGTCCCCGGCGGCGGCCGCCCGTACGGCGCTGATCAGCTCCTGCGGGCCCTCGTCCTTGAGCAGGAAGCCGGTGGCGCCGGCCGCCAGGGCTCGCAGGACGTTGTCCTCGTCGCCGAAGGTGGTGAGCATGACGACCTGCGGGGCAGGGTCGAGCACCCGCAGCCGCTCGATGGCGGCGAGGCCGTCGAGTACCGGCATGCGGATGTCGAGGAGCACCACGTCGGGCCGGTGCTCGGCGGTGAGCCGGACGGCCTCGGCTCCGTTGGCGGCTTCGCCGACCACGTCGATACCCTCGGCGTGCCTGAGGATCAGCCGGACGCCGTGCCGGATCATCTGCTCGTCGTCGGCGAGCAGCACCCGGATCGCGGAGCCGGCCGGGGAGGTGGTGGAGTCGGCCTGGTCAGTCATGTGTCCTGCTCCCAAGGGGCGGTTGCGGTTCGGTGACCACAGGCACCGTGAAACGGTCGATCGAGATCAGGATGTCGGAGCGGAAGCAGTAGCGGACCATCTGCAGCCGCCCGCCCTCGGCCTGCTCGTCGACCCACGGGTACATGCAGTCCTGGGCGGACCGAGGGCGTCGCGGTTCCCGGTCGGCGGCGGCCGCCCGCACCACGTTGTAGTCGGAGATGCCCTTGCTCTGCAGTTGGCTCCGGGTCATCCCCACTCGGGGCTCGAAGGGATAGTAGTCGGGGTGTGGCTTCGCCTTGTCCACCAGGACGACCCCGAACAGCATCATCGCCCCCACGCCCACCAGGCCGAGCAGCCCGGTGACCGCCCTCGTCAGGCCCTGCTGAAGGCTCCGGAGCCGTCGGTGGGGCCGGGGCCGGCCGGCCGCGCCCTGCAGTCCTTCCTCGTCCGGTGCCGCGTCCGCCGCCCGAGCTCCCGGGGCCGGGCGCGCGGCGTCCGCCGGGTCGGCGGGGATGTCGGCCGTCACGCTGAATCCGCCGCCCGGTGACGCGCCCGCATCGAAGGTGCCGCCGAGCAGGGCTACTCGCTCCCGCAGGCCGGTCAGCCCGCGTCCGGAGCCCAGCCCCGTGGCGGCGGTGGGCGGTACGGGCGGAGCGCCGTTGCGCACCCGGACCCCCACCCGCTCCGCGGTGTGGGTGACCGCAACCGTCACATGGGCCCCGGTCGCGTACCGGTGCACGTTGGTGAGCGACTCGCGCACCACCCGGTGCACCGCCCGCCGCACCCGTGCCGGCGGCGTGTCGAGATCGTCCCCCTCCCAGGAGAACTCGACGGGAACGCCGGCACCACGTGACTCCGCCACCAGTGCCTCGATGTCGGAACGGGTGCCGGTGGCGTCGGTCAGCGCGTCGGTGCCGGTGTCCCGCCCCAGGGGGCCCAGGACCCCCAGCGCCTCACGCAGTTCCCGCATGGCATCGCGGGTGGCGCAGCGCACCAGCGACGCCTCCTCCCGCAGCTCGGGGGCCTGCCTCTGCAGTGCCATCTCCAGGCCGCCCGCGTGTAGCGAGACCAGACTGAGCCGGTGCCCGACCAGGTCGTGCATCTCCGCCGCGATACGCGACCGCTCGTGCATCCGCGACTCGCTGTCGGCGAGCCGTCGCGCCTCCTCTGCGGCGGCCGTGCGCTCCCGCAGTGCCCGCACCAGCTGGTCCTGCTGCCCGCGTGCGGTGCCGACCAAGCCCGGTACCAGGACCGTGGTCGCGGCGAGCACCGCACCGAGCGCGAGCCCGTACGACCTGCTGCCGAGCCCGGTGACGGGAGCCGACGCGAAGCAGACCAGCATGGCCGACGCAAGCCCCGCGAGCAGCAGCGCGGTACGTCGTCGCCGCGCCTCCGTCTGCCGGGCCGCGGTGTAGGAGGCCACCGCGGTCAGCAGCCCCGTGGGAGGCAGCACGCCCGTCAGCGCGGACAGCCCCAGCACGCCCGCCGCAGGGAACCGGCGCCGCACCAGCACCAGCCCGATCCCGGCCAGCGCCAGCACCACCATGACCCAGCCGTCGAGCGTCATACCGAGCATCGACGGCACCCCCCTGTACCAGTCCAGCACCAGGTAGGTGAGCAGCACCAACAGCGCGCCGAGGACCGCCTCGCCCACCGTCCGCCACAGCCGCCACCCCTGTTCTCCCGGCCCGGCGAAGGGCCCACGGGCAGACGGACGCGGTGCGGAGGCTGGTGGAGCGCTGAACGACATACCACCGATTGTCAGGCCCGCTCGCGCCGGGATCCTGCGACCTACGGGGGACTGCCCCTCTACCGAAAGGCAGAGGGACAGCCGCCGGTGCGGCGGGGTGTGAGGCGTCCGCGAGCCGATCGGTGACGGACCGGCCATGCGTCGTCGGCCCATTGGCCGCGGTCCACTGAGAGGGCGGGTGGGCAGCCGGCCGGCTGCCCACCCGTCGGGACGGTCAGCGGCCTCCACCGGCGAGCGGCGGGATGCCGCCAGGCGTACGGGCACCCGGGGCGGTCCGACCAGGCCGCGGGGCTGGAGGACCGGCCGGATCCCTCGCCGAACCAGTAGGCCGACCCGCTGCCCTGTCCACGACGTGGTTCATGCGGACGTTGAAGCAGATGAACGGTGTCGTGCACGAGATCAGGTTCCGTGACCTCAGCCTTGGGCTCATTTCGCCTGTCCCGGGTTCTCGGTCAGGCTGCGCAGGATGGCGCGGGCGGTGGCGTCGTTCTGACGGAACGCCGGGCCGTTGGTGCGGGGACGGGCGAACGCCGCGTAGGCGCGGGCGTTGGTGTGCGGGCCGAGAGCGAAGCGGCGAGGATGCGGAAGGCCGCCCAGGGTCGGGTCGAGGATCCGGCTGTCGGCGGCGCAGACGGCGATCAGGCCCGAGCGGTGCGTGCCGGTCCGGTCGGTGATCACGTCCTCGGTGAGCTCGCCGGTCCGGTGGAGTCCGCGGAGCAGCGCGTCGTCCGTGCGGTCGATCGTGTGGGTCGGCAGGTAGCTCTCGATGAGTGCGGTGGCTTCCACGACGTGGCCGGGCACGGTCGGGCTCTCGGCGCGGAAGGTGCCGGTCGTCTCGTCGGCGCTCACCCGGAGGTCCGCGCCGAGGAACCGCACCACACCCGCCTCGGACAGCGCGAGCAACTGGTGCAGCCGGAAACCGGGCGGGCCGGAGGCGAGGAAGTTGAAGAATCCCGACCACCAGCCGTCCAGTTGCTCGGCGATCGAGCGGGCGGCGAGCCGGCCGGAGGCGACGAGCCGGGGCAGCTGGCCGAACAGGGAGAGCAGGGCCAGGAACGCGCCGAGATCCGCGCTGTGCGCGGGGTCGGCACGCCGTTCGGCGTCGCGGGCGATGTGGTCGCGCAGCTGCTTCTGGAACTGCTCGGGGCTGTCGAACGTGACGTCGGCGAGCGGGCGGTCCAGGGCCTCGAAGTCCAGCCGGTCGTCCGGATCGGGGACGGCGGCGGCAACCAGACGCGTGAGCTCGGGGGAGTACCAGCCGTGCCGGTCGTATCCGGCGAGGAACTCGGCCCAGGGCAGGGTGGTTCGTTCCGGATGGGCGTGGAAGAGCTCGTGGTAGTGGCCGAAGCCGATCTCCTTGGCCATCAACGGCCAGATATCACGGCGCAGTTCCAGCGGCTCCGAGCGGTCGAGCAGCGCGTCGACGGCGGCCGCGTCGAAGTATCGGGGCAGCGGCGCGGGCGGGCCCTGGAGCCGGTAGCCGGTCTTGGAGTGGTACGGGACACCGCGGCGCGAGCCGACGTGGATCACCGGCTCCCGTCCGGAGGGCTGGTAGACCAGGCCGGTGGGGGTCTGCTCGAAGCGCCCGCCGCGGCCCTCGGTGAGCAGCGCCATGAGGTCGATGAACGCCAGGCCGAAGCCGCGCACGATCAGCTGCTCTCCGGGGGCGAGGGCGGAGAGGTCGATGTCCGAGGTGAAGGCCGGTGGGAGATGGAACAGGCCGTGTCGAAGAGCGAATTCGGCCAGTTCCTCGTGCCGGTCGTCGGGCGTCGAGCCAAGGTGGCCGAGGGTCAGGACGACCTGGTCCGCGCACAGGGTGGTGTTGGCCAGCCGGACCTCCTGCGGGCCGTCGGCCGGTCCGGCCAGCTCCAGTACGGTGGCCCGGTGGACGGTGACGGTGAGGTGTGCCGGACGGTCGGCGACCGTTCGCCGGAACACCCAGTCCAGGTAGGCGCTCTGCGCGCGGCGGGTGGCGAAGTCGGCGGGCGCGAGCTCGCGCAGTTCGGCCGCCACCACGGGATCGGCCGGCTCTTCGTACGGTGCGAACTCGGCCATCGCGGCGGCCCATTCGGCGAGCGACGGGCCCGGACGGATCGGGCCTTCGATGGTCGAGGATTCATCGGTGAACATGGTGACGTCCTCGGCCATCGAGTTCATCCGCAGCAGCGGGGACTGCTCGTGCCGCCAGATCCGGCCCGGGCCCGGCGGGTGGGGATCGACCAGGTGGACGTGCAGGGGCCGCTCGGGCGGGAGGAGTTCGGCGGCGTTGGCGACGATCCGCTCCAGCAGGCCGGTGGCACGCGGGCCCGCACCGACGATCACCACCTCACTCATGCCCGCGCCTCGCTTCGCTCGGCGCGTGCTTCGCACAACGCGCTCTCGACTG
>NZ_JBSFGU010000040.1:30348-67623 GCF_053596725.1 Kitasatospora sp. NPDC001660
GTTCGCTCGCTCCGCTGTTCGCTCGCTCCGCTGTTCGCTCGCTCCGCTGTTCGCTCGCTCCGCTGTTCGCTCGCTCCGCTGTTCGCTCGCTCCGCTGTTCGCTCGCTCCGCTCGCTCACTGCGCACCGCCCGTCCGGAACCCGCGGGCGTAGTACCGCTCCAGGTAGTACTGGCCGACCGCCAGCATGCTGGTGACCACGAGGTACCAGAGGGTGGCCACCGTCAGCAGCGGGATGATCTCGTAGGTCTCGTTGTAGATGAGCTGCACCGAGTAGAGCAGGTCATGCACGGCCAGCACGCTCACGATGCTGGTGCCCTTGAGCGCGCTGATCAGCATGTTTCCGACGGCCGGCACGATCGAGCGCATCGCCTGCGGGATGACGACCCGCCGCAGTACCCGCGCCCGGCCAAGCCCGAGGGAACGTGCTGC
The DNA here is from genome assembly GCF_053596725.1 of Kitasatospora sp. NPDC001660. Lineage (NCBI taxonomy): Bacteria > Bacillati > Actinomycetota > Actinomycetes > Kitasatosporales > Streptomycetaceae > Kitasatospora > Kitasatospora sp. NPDC001660. The sequence continues at coordinate 30,779 of NZ_JBSFGU010000040.1, forward strand.
CTCCAGCTGGCCGCGTTCCACCGACAGGACGCCGCCGCGTACGACTTCGGCGGCGAAGGCGGCTTCGAGCAGGGTCAGGCCGATGATCGCGGTGAGGGTGGGGCCGAGCAGGTTCACCGTCCGGGCGTGCAGCAACTCCGCTCCGCCGAAGGGTATTCGGAGGCTCACGGTCGGGTAGAGGGCGCCGATGTTGAAGAAGAACAGCAACTGCACGAGCGGAGGCGTCGAGCGGAAGACCCAGACGTAACCCCAGCTCACCGCCCGCAGGACCGGATTGTCGGACAGTCGCATGACAGCCAGCACAGTGCCGAGCGCGAAGCCGATGGAAAGGGTGAGAAGGGCGAGCCAGAGGGTCAGTGACAGGCCGTCGAGGACTGCCGCGGAGGCGAAGTACCGCCCCACGACGTCCCATTGGAACGCGTGGTTGTGAACCACTGAGTTCAGTGCCACCAGGAGGAGCACGGCGACGACCAGGCCCGACAGGACGCGTCCGGGGCGGCGGCGGGGGACGATCGGGGCGTCGGTGAGGATCGATCCGGGCGATGCGGCGGCGGTGGCGGGCAGGACGTCCTGCGAGGTGGCCATAGCGAGGGGACTCCAGTGCGGCAGGGCTGATGGGTGAACTGCCGTCATGCACTCCGCGTCCCTCAACGCGGCCGGGCCGTTAACCCGTTGCTAGCCCGCTCCGACCACGATCGTACGTGGGATCCGGCACGCGCTGTCAACCACGCACCGTCGATCCCGCATCTCGGGCAGTGGTTGACGGATCCGTACCATCGCTGCTCAACTAACGCCATGAACGCCGTGCCGCCCCTGGTCACCCGCGACCACATCGACTTCGGTCGGGTGTGGTCCGCAGCGTGTCCGGGCTGATCCGGCAGCGGGCCTCCTGACCGGCCCTGTTCTCCTGCGGAGACCTCCCTCGGTACCCGTCCCGGGCCGACACTTCCGTCCCTCGCGCCCGCTCCGCGGAGCCGGCGCCGCGCGGACGGATGTCCGACGCACCCTGCCGCTCCCCAGTCGCCGCCGCTCGCTCCAGCTGACCGGCCGCCGTCACGCACGCCTGCGAATTCCCATGCCGCCCCGCGCGCCGCCGTCCGACTCTGCGTCGGCCGGCCGGCGGAGCCTACCCGCGTCCCGAAAGGCCGACCGCCATGCCTGTCGAGTTCCTCGGAATCGCCGCCACCAGCGACGGATCGGAGACCGCCGCCCGCACCACTGCCTCGTCCTTCGACCGTGACTACACGCTGCGCCTGGCCCGCGCCCACGAGGACAACGGCTGGGACCGGGTGCTGTTCGCCTACGGCGCCGGATCCCCCGATCCCGCGCCCGCCGCCGCCTACCTCGCCGCCAAGCTGGACCGCCTGCAGATCCTGCTCGCCCATCGGCCGAACGTGTCCTACCCCACCTTCGCCGCCAAGACCTTCGCCACCCTCGACCGGATCAGCGACGGCCGGCTGACCGTGCACTTCATCACCGGCGGCAGCGACCACGAACAGCAGCGCGAGGGAGACTTTCTGACGAAAAACCAGCGGTACGACCGGACCGGCGAGTACATCCGGATCGTCAAGCGGGCCTGGACCAGCAAGGAGCCCTTCGACCACGAGGGCGAGCACTACCGCTTCAACGACTTCGTCTCCGACGTCTTCCCCGTCCAGCAGCCACGGCCCGCGGTCTCCTTCGGCGGTTCCTCGCCCGCCGCCTACGCGGTCGGTGGAGCTGAGGCGGACATCTACTGCCTGTGGGGCGAACCGCTGGCCCGGACGGCCGAGCAGATCGAAGCCGTGAAGGCGGCGGCACGTGCGGCGGGCCGTACCGACGTCCCGCGAATCCAGGTGGCATTCCGGCCGATCATCGCACCGACCGAGGAACTGGCCTGGGAGAAGGCCCACCGGACCGTCGAGGCCATCAACGTCCGCAAGGCGAACGGCGATCATCTGGTCCGCCGCCGCTACCAGCCGCTCGCCGACGGCAGCTTCCGGCCCGAGAACACCGGCTCGCAGCGACTGCTGGAGATCGCAGCGGCGGGCGAGCGCTACGACCGGGCGCTGTGGACCCCGACGGCGGCCGCCACGGGTGGGGCCGGCAACTCCAACGCCTTGGTCGGCACGCCCGAGACGGTTGCGCAGGCCCTGCTGGACTACTACGACCTCGGCGTCGACATCCTCTCCGCGCGCGGCTACCACCTGCTGGACGACGCGATCGACTTCGGCCGCTACGTCATCCCGATCGTCCGCGAGGAGGTCGCCAAGCGCGACGCCGAGAAGGCGGCCCGCGCCGAGGCCGACCGGCACCAGCTGATCGCCCTGCAGGTATGACCCGGGCCGAGGAGCGGGTCCTGGAGGTTCGGCGGGTACGCCTCGACGACCCGCTGGTCGAACCGCTGGTCCGGGAGCTGACGTACGAGTACGTCAGCCGCTACGGCGAGGGCGCCCGCGCCGAGATGAGCCGCCACCCGGGGGACGAATTCGCCCCGCCGGACGGCCTGTTGCTCTTGCTGCTGCACGAGGGGCGGGCGGTGGCCGGCGGCGCCTACCGGCGCTACGACCGGTCGACCGCGGAGCTGAAGCGGGTCTGGACCGACTCCCGCTACCGCAGGCGCGGCCTGGCGCGGAGAGTGCTCGCCGAACTGGAACGCAGCGCGGCGGCGGCCGGCTACCGGCGGATCCACCTCACCACCGGTGCTCGCCAGCCGGAGGCCAAGTTCCTGTACCTGGCGGCCGGTTACACCCCGCTGTTTGACCTCGCCGCCGACCCGGCGGCCACCGGCCCGCTGCCCTTCGAGAAACATCTGAGGAAGGAGGGATCGTGAGACGCGTACTACTGGCCGCCGCAGCCGTCGCCCTGCTGGCCGGCTGCGGCTCCACAGCCCCCAGCCCCGCAGGGGCCTCGGGCCAGGGCCAGGATGTGGTCGCGGGGGAGAAGAAGGCGGACGCCGTCGCCGCCCTGCTGCCCGAGGACGTCCGCAGAGCCGGTGTGCTGAAGGTCGGTGCGTCCATCGGCACCCCGCCGTCGGCCTACTACCCCGACCCGGCGAAGAAGGAGGCGGCGGGCGTCGACATCGACGTCACCGACGCCGTCGCCAAGGTCCTGGGCATCACCGTGGACCGCCAGGAGGCGTCCTTCGAGTCCATCCTCCCCGCTCTCGGCAGCGGCAAGTTCGATATCGGGACGGGCAACTTCGGTGTCACCACCGCCCGCCTGAAGACGATCGACTTCGTCACCTACATCGACGACGGCCAGGGCTTCGCCATCCGGAAGGACAACACCTCCATCCAGCCCGTCACCGACCTCACCCAGCTCTGCGGACTGACCATCGGCACCGGCGCCGGAACCACCTTCGAGACGACGCTCAACGCCAAGAAGGGCGTCTGCGCGGCCGCCGGCAAGAAACCGTACGAGGTGAAGGCCTACTCCGACAATGCCGCCATCCTCATCAGCCTGCAGCAGAGCCGGGTGGACAGCGTGATGTCGACCATCAACGGCCTGCGCTACCAGGAGAGCCGACCCGCCTCCAACACCAGGTTCCTGGGCGAGTTCCACCGGCTGGACGTCGGCTTCGCCTTCAAGAAGAGCTCGCCGCTGACCCCCGCCTTTCAGGCCGCCGTCAACCAACTGATCAAGGACGGCACCTACGACCGCATCCTGCGGAAGTGGGGCATCACCGACTCCGCGATCAAGGAATCGCAGATCAGCCCGCCGGAGCACCCATGAGCACCGTCATCCGAACCGGGAGACCGGCCGACACCGCACCCGTCGAGAGCCTGGCCGACCTCCCCGTCGTCCCGGCCCGCCATCCCTGGCGCTGGGCGGCCGGCGCCGCCGCCCTGGTCCTGGTCGCGCAGTTCCTGCACGGACTGGCCACCAACGCCGGTTGGGACTGGCCGACCTTCCAGGCATACCTCATCACCCCCGTCATCCTGCAAGCGGTCGGTGTCACCATCCAACTCACCTGCTACGGGACGGTCCTGGGCTTCGGCATCGGCGCCGTCGTCGCCGCCCTGCGGCTCTCCCGCAGCCCCGTACTCCAGACCATCGCCTGGACGTACACCTGGGCCTTCCGTTCGATTCCGCTGATCGTCCAGCTGGTCTTCTGGTTCAACCTCTCCTACCTGTACAAGCAGTTGGGCGTCGGCGTCCCGTTCGGCCCGACCTTCCTCTCCTTCGACACCAACAGCCTGCTCGGCGCGACCGGAGCCGCCGTCCTCGGACTCGCTCTGCACCAGGCCGCATACGCGGCGGAGATCATCCGGGCCGGCGTGATCGCGGTCGACGGCGGCCAGTCGGAGGCGGCAGCGGCGCTGGGGATCCCGCGCCTGCGGCAGGTACGGCGGATCATCCTGCCGCAGGCCATGCGGGCGATCCTGCCGAACGCCGCCAACGAGGTCGTCTCGCTGTTCAAGGGCACCTCGATCGTCTACGTGATGGCGATCGGCGAACTCTTCTACCAGGTCCAGGTGATCTACGGCCGGACCGGCCGCGTCGTACCGCTGCTGATGGTCGCGACCGTCTGGTACGTCGTGCTCACCACGCTGCTGTCGATCGCCCAGTACTACGTGGAGCGGCACTTCGCCCGCGGCAGCCTGCGCAACCCGCCACCGACCCCGTGGCAGCGCGTCCGCGGGATCTTCCGTGACTTCCTGGCCGACCGACCGACTGCGAGGACCACCCCATGACCACCCCCGTGATGGTCGACATCCGAGGCGTGCACAAGAGCTTCGGCCGACTCGAAGTGCTGCGCGGCGTCGACCTCCAGGTGGCGCCCGGCTCAGTCACCGTCATCCTCGGTCCGTCCGGCTCCGGCAAGTCCACGCTGCTGCGAGCGGTGAACCACCTGGAGAAGCTCGACAAGGGCTACGTCTCCATCGACGGCGAACTGATCGGCTACCGCTACGCCGGCGCCAAGCTGCACGAGCGACCCGAGCGGGACGTGCTGCGCCAGCGCACCGACATCGGCTTCGTCTTCCAGAATTTCAACCTCTTTCCGCACCTCACCGTGCTGGAGAACCTCACCGAGGCCCCGGTCAGCGCCCTCAAGAAGCCCAAAGCAGATGCTCGTTCGCACGCCCTCGTCCTGCTCGCCAGGGTCGGCCTCGCCGACAAGGCCGACGCCTACCCGCGCCAACTGTCCGGCGGCCAGCAGCAGCGCGTCGCCATCGCCAGGGCGCTCGCGCTGGAACCCAAGGTGCTGCTCTTCGACGAGCCCACCTCCGCGCTCGACCCCGAACTGGTGGGGGAGGTCCTGGACGTGATCAGGGACCTCGCCCGGGCCGGCACCACCATGATCGTGGTCACCCACGAGATCGGGTTCGCCCGCGAGGTGGCGGACACGGTGGTGTTCATGGACGGCGGGGTGGTCGTCGAAAAGGGACCGCCTGCCGACGTCCTGGACCATCCGCAGCACGAACGCACCCGCGCCTTCCTCTCCAAAGTCCTCTGACCTTCTGCACTGGAGCCAACGCCATGCCCCTGCCCCGCCGCGCCCTTGTCGCCTCCGCACTCGGCCTGGCCGCTGCGCTCACCCTGACCGCCTGCGGCAGTGCCAACACCGCCTCCGCCGACCTCGGCGCGGGAGAGGGGAGCGCCGCGCCCGACGGCACCGTGGTCAACCTGACCGCCGATCAGAAGCGCATCACCACCCCGAAAGTGACCGACATCGCGACGCTCGTGCCGGACGCCATCAGACAGCGTGGCACCCTTGAGGTAGTCGACAGCCTGGGCACCACCCCGCCGCTCGACTTCTACGCCACCGACAACAAGACCATCATCGGCGTCGAGCCGGACATCGCGTACCTGATCGGCGATGTCCTCGGCCTCAAGGTCGAGTTGAACCAGGTCTCCTGGGAGAACGTCTTCGTCGGCCTGGACAGCGGCAAGTACGACGTCGGCCTGACCAACATCACCGTGACCGAGGAGCGCAAGGAGAAGTACGACTTCGCCACCTACCGCCTGGACATACTCGGCTTCGAGACGAAGAAGGGCAGCGGCTGGAAAGTCACCGGCCCCAAGGACGTGGCCGGCCGCACCATCGCGGTGCAGTCCGGCACCAACCAGGAGAAGCTGCTGGTCGGCTGGAACGACCAGAACGTCAAGGCCGGACTCAAGCCGGTGGACATCAAGTACTACCAGAACGCCTCCGACCGCTACCTGGCCCTCTCCTCCGGCCGGATCGACGCCTACCTCGGCCCCAACCCGCTGCTCGCCTTCCACGCCGCGCAGACCGGCGAGACCGAGGTGATCGGCACCTACTCCGGTGCCGGAGCCGACACCGTCGGCAAGATCGGAGCCACCACCCGGAAGGACGACGGCCTGGTCAAGGCCCTCAACTCGGCGATCAACGAGATCATCAGGAACGGGACCTACGGGCAGGCGCTCATGCGCTGGGGCCTGGCGAACGAGGCCGTCCCGACCTCGGAGATCAACCCGCCCGGGCTGCCCAAGACCAACCCGTAGCCCAGGCATCCCGAAGGACCCCCTCATGCGACTGAAGCCGTGCCGCCGTGCTCGCGGCAGCCGCGGACGTCCGCCGAGATCGCCGAACGGCTGTACGCCGACGCCGCGTTCCGCGAGGTCGAGGAGGCCGTGTTCGCGCTGCCCTTCACCACCTTCGACCACGAGGACTACGTGCAGATCCTCACCGACACTGGTTCGTGGCCCAGTTGGAAGAGCAGCCGTCTCCCAAGCGGCGTGCCGCAGGTTCGAGTCTTGCCGGACAGCAAAGAACCGACCGGTTTCGCGGACCTCGCGAATTGGGCAACCAGCAGAATCTGGCGGGCAAAAGAACTCAGAGGATTTGGCCGCATCACCCGGGCGAACGAGGCTGGATTCAGGGCGTGGGGAACATCACGGCCGATGCGGCTTCCGTGCGCAGCCTCTCACACGCCTCTCACGGATGGGGCGTCATGGGGCGGCATCAGATGTCATGTGGAGCGGGCGGGATGGGCCCTGACCTGCGCGATTCGGACTGGTGAACATCAGTCGGATGACCGTTCGGCCGCTCGGGGGCAAGCGGGTCTGGGGTGATCAGGGTCCGTCACTTCCGGATGGCGGTGGATCGTCTCCTCTGGCGCTGTGGCGCGGCGTCAGTAACATGAGTCTTCCTCACGTTCATGTCAGGAGGCTGCCATGCCGGATCGCTTCGACCTGCCGACGGGGTTCCGCTGGGGCGTCGCCACCGCCGCCTACCAGATCGAGGGGGCGGTGGACGAGGACGGCCGTGGCCTCTCCGTCTGGGACACCTTCTCCGCCCGCCCCGGAGCCGTCCGCGACGGCCACACCGGCGCGATGGCCTGCGACCACTACCATCGGTACCCCGAGGACATCGCGCTGATGAAGGGCCTCGGGCTGGACGGCTACCGCTTCTCCGTCGCCTGGCCCCGCGTCCTGCCCACCGGCGCGGGTGCTGCCAATCCGGCCGGCCTCGCCTTCTACGACCGTCTGGTCGACGCCGTGCTGGACGCGGGTATCACCCCGCTACCCACTCTCTTCCACTGGGACCTCCCGCAGGCCCTGGAGGACCACGGCGGCTGGCTCAACCGCGATACCGCGTACCGCTTCGCCGAGTACGCCGGGATCGTCACCGACCGCCTCGGCGACCGCATCCCCACCTGGGTCACCCTCAACGAACCCTTCGTCCACACCGTCTTCGGCTATGCGCTCGGCACCCATGCCCCCGGCCGCGCCCTCATGTTCGAGGCCCTCCCCGCCGCCCACCACCAGCTCCTCGCCCATGGGCTGGCGGCCTCCCTGCTCCACGAGCGCGGCCTTGAGGTCATGCTCTCCAACAACCTCACCCCCGTCCATCCGGCATCCGATTCCGCCCAGGACGCGGCCGCCGCCGAAGCCTACGACGCCCTCCACAACCGCCTGTTCACCGACCCCGTCCTCCTCGGCCGCTACCCCGACCTCTCAGCCCTCGGCGTCCCCGACGACATCTACGGCGCCATCCGACCCGGCGACACCGACCTCATCCACACCCCCGGCCTCGACGGCCTCGGCCTCAACTACTACAACCCCACCCGCGTCGCGGCCCCCACCGACCCCGGTCTCCCCTTCGGTCTCGTCGACATCCCCGACGTCCCCCACACCGCCTTCGGCTGGCCCGTCGTCCCCGATGCCCTACACCAACTCCTCCTGCGCCTTCGGGACGTGTACGGCAAGGCCCTCCCTCCCATCACCATCACCGAAAACGGTTGCTCCGTCGCCGAGGACACCGTCCCCGACCAGCCCCGCATCGACTTCATGGCCGCCCACCTCGACGCCCTCGCCCGAGCCATCGCCGACGGCATCGACGCCCGCGGCTACTACACTTGGTCGCTGATCGACAACTTCGAGTGGGCGGAGGGGTTCACTCAAAGGTTCGGCCTGGTCCACGTCGACTTCGCGACGCAGCGCCGCACGCCGAAGGCCTCCTACGCCTGGTACCGGGACCTGATTGCCACCCACCGGGCGAGGTTTGCGGAGTAAGCGGGCCGGGCGACCGCGCTTGCCGTCGCCCCGTCCTTCGTCCGCGACCACCCCGTGCGGTTCCCTCCGCGGACATCGTGGCCGGCGAGGCCGCCTGGACGCTGGTGCTGCTCGCCGCCTTTCGCCGTGACCAGCGGACCGCAGGCGTCGTGGGGCGCCCGCGGTCCGCTGGTGCCACTAGCCGACCACCGCCGGGGAGCGGGGTGCCTCGGGGGCGGCCTCCGGCTGGTAGAACTCGGTGTGGCCTTCGACGTGGAGGTGGGGCAGGCGGCGGTCCAGCCAGGCAGGCAGCCACCAGTTGCCGCGGCCGAGCAGGTGCATCACGGCCGGTACCAGCAGCAGTCGGACCAGCGTGGCGTCGATCAGGATGGCCGACCCCATGCCGACGCCGATGACCTTGATCGGCAGGTCGGGCGCCGGGACGAAGGCCGCGAACACGGCGACCATGATGGCCGCCGCCGCGGTGATCACCCGCGCGGTGCCCGCCAGTCCGCGGACGATGGACTCCGCGTTGTCGTCGGTGCGCAGCCAGGCCTCACGCATCCGACTCACCAGGAAGACCTCGTAGTCCATCGAGAGGCCGAACAGGACGGCGAAGGTCAGCACCGGGACGAAGGCCGGCAGCGGGGTGGGGCTGTCGATGCCGATCAACCGGCCAGCGGTGCCCCCTTCGAGAACGAGGGCGACCACGCCGTACGCGGCGCCGACGGAGAGCAGGTTCATCACAGCGGCCTTGAGGGCGACGGCGAGGCTGCGGAAGGCCACCAGGAGCAGGAGCATCGACACCGTGACCACGCCGCCGACCAGAAGCGGGATGCGGCGGGCGATGTTGTCGGTGCTGTCGATCGCGCTGGCGGTCGCCCCGCCGACGTGCACCCGGACGCCGGGGCCGACCGCACCCGGGATGACGTGATCGCGGAGGTCGCGGACCAGGGACTTGGTTTCACTGGACTGCGGACCGCTGTCCGGGACGACGGTGAGCAGCAGCGAGCGGCCGTCGGAGCCGGGCACCGGAGGGGTCACCGCCGTGACGCCGGGCACCGCCTTCAGCGCGGTGGGCAGCGCGGCCGTCGCGTCGGCGGGGGTGCCCGGCGCCAACTCGGCGACCAGGACCAGCGGTCCGTTGCTTCCCGGTCCGAAGCCGGTGGCCACCGTGTCGTACGCCAGCCGGTTCGAGCGCCCGGCGGGGTCGTTGCCCGCGTCGGGGAAGCCGAAGCGCACGCCCAGGAACGGCGCCGCGAGCGCCAGCAGGACGACGACCCCGGTGACGGCACCGAGGACGCGGTGACGCTCGACGAGCCTGCTCCAGCGCAGCCAGCCGGCGCCCACCGAGCTCTCGCCCTGGGCGGCGCGGCGCTGGGGCAGGGGCAGCCGGAGGCGCTCGATGTGTCGGCCGAGGTAGCCGAGCAGGGCGGGGAAGAGCGTGGCGGACGCGGCGATCACGACGAGCACGGAGAGGATCGCCGAGACCGCGGCGCCGCGCATGAACGACAGGCCCATCGCGAACAGCCCGAGCATGCTGACCACCACGGTCATTCCGGCGACCACGACCGCGCGGCCCGCGGTGTCCAGGGCGGCGACCGTGGCGGCCTCGGGTTCGAGCCCCTCGGCGCGCCACTCGCGGAACCGGGTGACCAGCAGCAGCGCGTAGTCGATGCCGACGCCGATGCCCAGCATCGCGGCGAGCGAGGTCGACCAGTCCGGGACCGGCATGATCGCGGCGAGGACCGGCAGCAGGGCGCTGCTGACCGCGAGCCCGCCGAGCGCGGTGAGCAGCGGCAGGCCGGCGGCCACGACCGAACCGAAGGTGACCACCAGGATCAGGGCGGCGGCCGCAATGCCGATGCCCTCCGAGCCGATCGCGCCCTGCTCGGCCTGCTGGACCGTCATGCCGCCGAGGTGGACGCGCAGGCCGCCGTCGACGGGGCGGGCGAGGTCGAGCAGCCGCTGGGTGTCCGCCTTCGGCATGTCGGGGGCGACGGCGACGTCCAGGTGGATCTGTCCGAGGGCGGTGCGGCCGTCGGCCGACACCTTGCCGCGCGGGCCGTACGGGTCGTCGATGCCGCTGACGTGCGGCACCTCGGCCATCCGGGCGAGCAGGTCCTTGACCCGGTCGCGGGTGGCGGTGTCGGTCACGCTGCCGTCGGAGGTCAGCACCAGGCTGATCGATTCACCGCCCAGCCCGGGGAAGTCCCGTGCCAGCAGCTGCTGGGCCTGCTTGGAGTCCGAGCCGGGCGCGGTGTAGTCGGCGCTGTACTTGGCGCCGAGGCCGGCCGAGAGGCCGAAGGCCGCGCCGGCGGCGAGCAGCCAGAGCAGCACCGTGCGGCCCCGGTTCCGGAAGCTCCAGCCGGCTATTCGGCCGAGCGGGCCGGGTCTGTGTGGCCCGCTCTCCCCGGCGGCTGTCCGCCGATCCTCGCGCAGTCCCTGGGACATGTGGTCCTCCGTGGGTCGTCAGGGGCTCCGCCCCCAGGCAAAGCGTTACGCTTCATAACGCGCCTTACGAAGCGTAACGTTTCCCTCGACGGGTACGGATTGTCAACGCGGTGACTGGCGCAGCGAGCGGATGGAGATGCGATGACGGGTAGGGCGACCGACGGGAGCGGGGGGCGGAGCCGCCGTGAGCGGCTGCGCGCCGACACGGTGGAGGAGATCAAGCACGCGGCCCTGAGCCTGATCGTCGAGCGCGGCGCCGCGAACCTCCGCTTCACCGACATCGCCCGCAGCATGGGGATGACCCCGCCTGCGCTCTACCGCTACTTCGCCGACCGGGACGAGCTGCTCACCGCCCTGGTCGCCGACTCGTACGACAGCCTGTCGGACGCGTTGGCGGCGACCCGCGGGACCGTGCCGGCGGACGACCTGGACGGACGCTTCGTGGCCACCTGCACCGGCTACCGCACCTGGGCGCAGCGGAATCCGGAGCGCTTCGCCCTCATCTTCGGCTCCCCCGTGCCCGGGTACGCGGCCCCACCGGACGGACCGACCGTGGTGGCCGCCCGGCGGGCGATGGAGCACATGGTCGAACTCGTCGCCGACACGGCCGAACGCGGCCGGCTCGGCAGCCCGCTGGTGCCGGACGCGGCGGAATCCCTGATGCTGGCCTGGGCCACCGTGCACGGCTTCGTCGCCCTCGAGGCGCACGGCCACTTCCACGCGCTCGACCAGGACGCGCGGGACCGCCTCTTCGCAGTCCAGGCGGGCGTCGCCGCGCGCACCGCAGGCCTGTCGCCGGCCGTGGACCAGTGGTGATCAAGGCCCGCGCGGCAGACGGCCGTGGCTGGTGGGTGGAGGAAGGCGAACCTCCCCGACGCGCCGGCTGGTCCGGACTCGCCGGAGCGCAACGAACTGACGCAAATCCCCGGAGTGCTCGTCAAGAGCGGACGCTTCCCCGCCGGCGGGTGCATCGAACAACTCCGAGCAGAACCTGGCGATGAGGCGCTCGAAAACCAGTGGACCAGCGCCACCGTGCGCCATTACCGTGCTGCCGAGCCAAGTCGTCTAGGCAAGGACATGCCGTTGTACACCCTGTGAGACCTCCCGATTGCTGATCTGTCGCGCGTCGCGCCTGTGCGCCGCGCTGCTTTTTGCTGCGGACTTCTCACTGAAACCGGTGTACTTCTGTGCTCAATGACTGGGTGGTCATGCCCACCTGTCTGCCGACCGTTCTCCGCCGTTGCCCCGCGTGCGCGTCCGACCGTTTCCGGGCGAACGGCAAATTCCGCGTCAACGCAAACCACAAGCTCCTCGACGCCTGGCTCCTCGTGCTCTGCACCGCTTGCGGGGACACGGCGAAGCTCACGGTCCTGGAGCGGATAAACGTGCGCTCCGTACGGCCTGAGCTGCTGGACCGGATGCACGACAACGACCCTGGCCTGGCGGCTGAGCTGCTCCAGGATCCGGTCGTGCGGCGCCGTAATCGCATCGCCCTCGACTGGGACAACTCCTGGCGACTCGACACCGGCGGATCGGATCACCTGGACCGCGAGGTGATCGACATCTCGGTCCGCTTCGCGGCGCGGATCCCTGTCCGGCCGGTGCGACTGATCGCTGAAGGGTGCGGTCTTTCGCGGGCCGAGGTCGAGAGACTGATCACGGAGGGCAAACTCGTCTCGGCAGTCCGGCTGAGCGGCAAGCTCTCCGGCGACTTCACCTTCACGCTCAAGCGCTGAGCCCTCCCCGGGACCAGGGGCCTGTCCGGCAAGATCCGCCGGACAGGCCCTAGCAGTGGCAATACCGGCAGGTCCACTACTGCAAGGCCAAGAAGGGCTCGCCGACCAGCTCCGCGCCCCAGCGTGCGCGAACATCACCGCAGTGGTGACGGCGGTCCAGGCGATGCCCAGCGGGGAGTGGTGCGGGCGGAAGCCGGCCACCAGCACCCAGGTGGACTGCACCAGCAGGTAGGCGGCCAGCAGCGCGAACCCCGCACTGAAATCGCCGTTGTGGCAGGTCAGAGCTTGATCGCTACGACAGGCAAGTCAGGCAAGTTGCTCGACGTCGGGTAGCGCGGCGAGCCGCCGACAGGGATCAGGCCGTCGAGGACGTCGACGACGAAATGGGACGCGGGGCATCGCTGCGAACTCGTCTCGTGAGTCGTCGTTCAGCACCGTGTGCGTATCAGGTGACGGATCCTCAGCGATGGCCGGGCCCGCCGGTCAGTCGGTGCCTTCGATGATGCGGAAGTCGCGCTCGACGCCGTCGGGGAGGGCCACCAGCGCCTTCTGGTATGCCTCGCTCTCGTATGCCGCGACGGCCTGTTCAAAACTGTCGAACTCGATCAGCACGACGCGTTGCGTGATTCCGGCCTCGTGGGCGACGACTCGACCGCCCCGGGACAGGAGGCGCCCGCCCCCAGCCCGGACAGCCGGTCCGGCCAGCTTCTCGTAGGCAGTCAGCCTCTCAGGGTCGGAAATGGCGGGGTAGACACTGACCCAGTAGCCCTTAGCCATGGAAACCTCCTGTGTTCGGCCGGACAGGTCCGACTTCGAATTGCCACTCAAATCGATCGATCCCGGCGACGGGCACTGCGTCAGTTGAGTCGCCATATGCGGAGGTTAGGGCTTGATGCGCGGCCGGGGGAAAGACCGGTACGGGATAGACTCAGAACGGCTCGTTATCAATCGGCAGGGAGGGCACGTGGCGCCGGATACGGTGAGCCTGCGGTACTTCCTGGTGCTGGCGCAGGAGTTGAACTTCACCCGCGCGGCCGCACGGATCGGTATCGCACAGCCCGCACTCAGCGCCCGGATGCGCCGATTGGAGGCGGAACTCGGTACGGCCCTGCTGGTCCGCAACACGCGTAGCGTCGTTTTGACCACGGCCGGTGCGGCTTTGGCGGAGTCCGCTCCGCCCGCGCTGGCGGCGCTGGACCGGGCATGGGACACCGCCCGGAGCGCGGCGGCCGGTGAACTGGGCACGCTGCGCATCGGATACAGCCTCAGCGCCGGGGCCGAGACGGCACCGGCCCTGGTGGACAGGCTGATTCGCGACAACAGCGGACTCGAGGTCGGCGCGGTCCCGATGGCGACACCGGAGATCTCCCCCGCGGTCGCCGACGGCCGCATCGATGCCGGGATCACCCGCGGTGAACAACCGGGCCGTGGCGTGCGCCGGTTCCTGTTGCGGCGTGCGCGCATCGGGGTCCAGCTGGCGCAGCACCATCCGCTGGCCGAACACCCGGAGATCGAGATCGCCGACGCGGCCGCGTATCCGCTGCGACTCCCGGACCGTGCGGCCAACCCCGTGATCCACGATCAGCTGTCCGCACTGTTTCGAGACACCCGACCACACCCCCGATTCCACACGCCCGCAGTCTCTTTCGACATGTCTCAGCGCGACCTGCGCGACGGGGTCACCCTCGCCCCGGCCGGAGAAGCCGCGGCCACGGCACAACCGGCCGGTCTCACCTGGCGACCGCTGCGGGGCGCGCCCAGCCTGACGATCCACCTGGTCCTCCCACGCGAGCAGTCGCCACTACACCGCCGCATCCGTGCCGTCGCCAAAACCCTGGCGCACGAGCTGCAATGGCTGCGGGACTGACGCGCAAGAGGTCAAGCGAGACGGACGCCTGCGGTGGCGAGGCCGAAGACCCTGCGCCCGGCGGACTTCGCGGTGATGGCGACGACGGCGGTCTTGCTCAATGTCCGACACGACCTCGCTACGCCGGCGGATCAGCATCCGAAAGCCTGAGCACGAACGCGCCTTCGAGGTACTTGCCGAGCGGCTGTACCAAGCACTCCAACGGACCCGAGCCGACTGGGCTGCCGACTGCGCGCGATGGCATCGAGACCACGAACCGGCCTAACAGTCCCTTGGATATCGGTCAGGCAAGTTCGCTCCGGAGTACTTGCCTGATTTGCCTTCTCTGAACTAGCCGAAGGATGACGCGGCATCGCACTGCGTCAGCGATCTCGAGGATGATCTCCGCCCGACCGGGAACATCGCAGGTCGCGCTCCCCCCGGCGCTGCGGCCAGGCGTGGCACGTTACTCCTTGCCGATGGTTTGCAGCTCGACGGGCCGGTCGGCCACGTCCATCGTCTGCGGCGTGGCCAGCAGCTTGTTCAGCCCAAGGGTCAACTGCACGACGAACACGCTCAGTAGGACGGCCAGGGTTATTCGGACCAGGCTGTAGCCGGCGTCGACGTTCGCCGCGGTCTCGTAGTCACCGGGCGTTTGGAGGTTGGAGTTGGTCACGAACGAGACGTATACCGCGGCGAGAACCGACAGGAACCACGCGCCGTAGGTCCAGACGACTCCGCGGCCGCCTGGCAGGGCCCTGATCCATCCCAGCCCGATGTCGGTGCGTGACATGGCGTTCGCGTGGCCGGCGCGTGCCCACCACTGGTAGGCGTACAGAACTGCCATGAAGACTACGAAGCGCAACATGCTCGTGGTGTTGATCGTTTGGAGTGTGCTGTGCAAAGCCTGCCGGTCATAGCCGTTGCCAGCGGCGGCCAAGGCCCACTGGTGGGCCCGCGTGCGCTCGGCGGAGAACCGCACGGCCTCGCTGACGATGGCCACCGCGGCTGCAGCCAGTACCGTGAGCAGTGGGCCCGTCATCGAAACCCGCCCGGGACTCACCTTGGACTGGACCAGCAACGCCGCCTTGTCGTTGCGCCCGCGACGGTGAGGCGGCTTCGACAAGTCGCTCTCCTGCTGACAGACCGGACACAGCCCTTTGATCCCGTCAAAAGCAACTTCACGCTGCCGACACTTCCGGCACGTCAGGAGCATCCCGCGCCCCCTCCTTGCTTGATCGCGGTTGAATGGAACGCCGCATCCTATTGGGTCCGCCAGAGAGGCGTCGATGCCTCTAACGCAGTAAGATCGAGAATGGGTGCAGTGGTGTCCGACCTCCTCGGCGACGGCCGGGTTCGGCTCGCCGGGACCGGCCTCGATGAGTGCGAGGGCGCGAACGCACTCGAGATGCGCCGCCGCTGCGAGCATGGCGGTATGTCCGCCCAGCGATCGGCCGGCCAGCACGACCTGCCCGAGATCGAGTTGCTCCAGTGCGGCGAAGACGTGGGCCCTCGCCGACTGCTTCCAGCACCTCGCGGGGCGAGGACTTCTGCGAGTGGGCGATCCGCTACTGGCCGCCAGCCACTTCGCGTGGCTCGTCCTGAGCATTCCGATGGGCCGCGCCATGTTCCACGGGTTACGACGGGACCCAGCCCGCATACCACCGCCCCGTGCGCCGACCGTGGCGGTCGCATTCAGGAGTGTGTCACCGCCCCGTCCTGTCCTCCGGGTGCCCGCTGAAGAAGTCGACCAAGCTCTGCGGTGCGCGCTCGCCGAGGCAGAGGTCAAGAATCTCGTGGGCGTCCGCGTAGAAGGCCTCGCTGCGCGGGAAGAGCTCCTTCTCGTAGGCGGCAAGCGCCGCTTCGACGTCGTCGGGGTGCTGGGCGATGGCCTTGCCGAGTTCGGCACCGTCGAACATCGCCAGGTTGGCGCCGTCGCCGGACGGCGGCATCAGGTGCGCGGCGTCGCCGAGCAGTGTCACGCCAGGCACCCGGTCCCAGCGGTGTCCGTCCGGGAGGGTGTGGATCATGCGTGCCACCGGGGCGGTCTCGCCGTCGGTGATCAGCGCGGTGAGGTGCGGCGTCCACCCGTCGAACTCGGCCGCGACCCGGGCGGTCGCGGCCGCGGTGTCGGTGAAGTCCGTGGCGGCGATCCACTCGGCCGAACGGTTCAGCTCGACGTAGGTGTGGAGGATGCCACCCGCCTCACGGTGGGCGACGATCCCCTTGCCGGGGGCGAGTGCGTACATGGCGCCTCGGCCGACCAGTGCGGCCGTCGCGGGGTGCCGCTCGTCGACATCGTGCAGGTAGGTCTCGACGAACGTCGTGCCGGTGTAGACGGGCCGGGCGTCGGAGAGCAGGGGTCGCACCCTCGACCAGGCGCCGTCCGCTCCGACCAGGATGTTGCTGGTCTCGGTCGAGCCGTCGGTGAAGGTCAGCTCGTGCCGGCCGTCGCCGAGCGGCCGGACGCAGGCGACCTTGCTGCCCCAGCGCACCGTCTCCTCGGGCAGGGAGTCGAGCAGGATCCGGCGCAGGTCGCCGCGGAGCACCTCGGGGCGTACCGCAGTGCCGTCGGAGGGGACGTCCAACAGCAGCGCGCCGTGCTGGTCGAGCACTCGGGCGGCGTCGCCGCCCTCGTGGATGATCGCGCGGAACTCGTCGGTGAGGCCGGCGTCCGCAAGGGCGCGCTGTCCGTCCTCCGCGTGGATGTCGAGCTGGCCGCCCTGGGCGCGGGACGCGGCGGAGGGGTCGGCCTCGTGGACGGTGGCGGTGATGCCGTGGACGTGCAGGACGCGCGCGAGGGTGAGGCCGCCCAGGCCCGCGCCGATGATCGTGACCGGTGTCGTCATGGTGTTCCCTCCGAAGCAATGATGGAACGTTGTTCCATTGCCCATGTTGGAACGGCGATCCATTCATGTCAAACTGAGTTCATGGCCATCAAGAAGCAGCGGGCTGTACGGCGCACGGACGCGCTGTCGAAGGAACGGATCGTGGAGGCGGCGATCGAGATCCTCGACTCCGACGGCGAGGGCGCGCTGACCTTCCGCGCGCTCGCGGCCCACCTGGCCACCGGAAGCGGGGCGATCTACTGGCACGTCGCCAACAAGGGCGACCTGCTGGCGGCGGCCACCAACGACGTGATCGCCCGGGTCATGGCGGACCTGCCCGGCGGCGCGTGTCCGCGGGAGGCGATCCGGGCCCTCGCGCTCGGGCTCTTCGACGCGATCGACGCACACCCCTGGGTCGGCACCCAGCTCTCCCGCGCGCCGTGGCTGGCCGCGATTCCGCAGATCTTCGAGGGTTTCGGCAGCCGGCTGGAGGAGCTCGGTGTGCCCGAGGGGGCGCAGTTCGACGCCACGTCCACGCTCGTGATCCATGTCCTCGGCGTCGCCGGACAGAACGCCGCCAACGCTCGCCTGCACGCGCACAGGACCGATCGGACGGCCTTCCTGGGTGAGATCGCACAGCAGTGGGCCCAGCTCGATCCCGCTCGGTACCCGTTCGTGCACCGGGTGGCGGCGCAGTTGCCCGAGCACGACGACCGGGAGCAGTTCCTGGCCGGCATCGACCTCATCCTGGGCGGCATCGAGGCCGCCCACCCGGGTCCGTCCCCCCGGACCTGACTCGAACTCGAGCGGGTCGGGGGCCGAAACCGGGTGCCACGCGCTCGGAACGGGAGGGCCGCCAGCCGAGGTCGGTGAGGAGTTCGCGGACGGTCTGCTTGGCCCTGGGGTCCTCGCCGGAGAAAAACACCGTGGGCGTCTGGGTGAGCGTGGCCGGCGCGGTCATCACCGGAAAGAGCATGGTGTTGATGACAGGGCGTTCGACGGATCCGGTGGTCGCCACCAATGGTTCGCTGGTGGCCCGACCACGGGAAAGGTCGGCTCCCGACGAACCGTTCCAGATGCCAGGACGTCGTCACCGTGGTCGGCCTCACCTCGCTCGACTGTGCCTTGTTGCGCGACCAGTAGGCGTACCCGGCCGACCACCTGGAGCCGCGGACCCCGGCCCTCTGGTGCTGGCGCCGGCCGTATCGTCACCATGTGACACCGAGACCACCGCGCAGGATTCGCGTCGACGGACTTGAGTACCGCTGGACGGTCCAGGCCGTCGACCCCAGCCATGTCGCTGTCCGCGTCTGGCTCGACGGGCCCGGTCGGCGTCGCCAAATCGTCGTCTCCGTGCGGTTCGACGACTACTGGCTGCTCTTCCCGGAAATCCTGGCGAGGGGTGAGACGGCCACTGAGTCGCTCAACCTCGAACCTGTCACACCCGGTCTGACAACCGCCCTCGTCCGCGCCGGTATCGCAGCCGGAGGCGGCGGGGGAGCCTCCCGTCAGGACCTGCCCGGCCCGCCACTAAAGTCTGATCTTGTCGGGACAATCCCGATCTCTCACAGGGGGAATCAGACATGAAGCTCCATCACCTCAGACGGTCGGGCGGCGGGAGGACCCGGTCCGTCCTCGCCGTGCTCGCTGTGCTCGGTGGACTGCAGGGCGGGCTGGCCGCCGTGGCGCACGCGGACCGGACGGTGTCGCTGTGCACCTCCGCCAACGGGCCGTACGGCTCGGCCGCCGTGGGTGGCGGGCGGTACCTGATCATGCCGGACGAGTGGAACTCATCGGCCGAGGTCTGCCTGAGCAGCGACGGCGGCGCGGACTTCGCCGTCACCAGCAGCGCGCTCGCCAGCGCCACCAACACCCGGCCTGGCGCCCCGGGCGCCTACCCGCGCATCGAGTACCTGCCCCGGACCGGTGAACTCCCCACTCCCGTGGCCACCATGGGCGACACCCTGACCAGCTGGAGCACCACCGCCGGTGTCGCGGGCCAGTACGACACGGCGTACGACCTCTGGTACGCGGACTCCGCCGCCGGCTGCGGCGCGACCACCCCGCACGAGCTGATGATCTGGCTCAACCGCCAGCAGGGTCCGGTTCCGCTGGGCACCGCCACCCAGCAGACCACCATCGGCGGCCACCCGTACCAGGTCTACCAGTACCAGGACGCCACCACCGGCAAGCAGGTCATCAGCTACCTGATGACCACCCCGACCAGCTCGGTCTACGACCTCAACCTGCGGACGGTCACCGCCGACGCGGTGGTCCACGGCTACGTTCCCGCCACCGGTCAACTCTGCTCGGTGCAGGCCGGGTTCGAGATCTGGAACGGCGGCGCGGGGCTGGCCACCAACTCCTTCTCCTACCAGCCTGCCACCGGTCTGCCCACTGGCAACGTGACCTCCGGCCTGCCCGGCAAGTGCCTGGACGCCGGGAACAACGGCGCCAACACCGCCGACTACAGCATGCCGGTCGACGTCTGGGACTGCGCCACCACGCCCGGCCAGACCTGGACGGTCGGCAATGACGGCACCGTCCAGGCGCTCGGCAAGTGCCTGGACGTCACCGGCGGTGGCCGCACCAACGGCACACCCGTCCAGCTCTACCCCTGCAACGGCACCGGCTCCCAGGTCTGGACCCCGAGCGGCAAGGGCCTGCAGAACCCGCAGTCCGGCCTCT
This sequence comes from Kitasatospora sp. NPDC001660, assembly GCF_053596725.1. Classification (NCBI taxonomy): domain Bacteria; kingdom Bacillati; phylum Actinomycetota; class Actinomycetes; order Kitasatosporales; family Streptomycetaceae; genus Kitasatospora; species Kitasatospora sp. NPDC001660. The sequence continues at coordinate 50,776 of NZ_JBSFGU010000040.1, forward strand.
GTCTGGCCGACCCCGCGGCCTCGACCACCAACGGCACCCGGCTGATCCTGTGGACCTGCGGCGCCAGCGGCCAGGACTGGCGCTACCCGTACTCCGGCCAGCCGATCTGGACGGCCTTCACCAACAAGGCCGCCAACCTCTGCCTGAGCGGCGGGGTCGAGAGCGCCACCTCGATCACCCTGCACGGCTGCGCCACCGTCCCCACCCCGCCGCAGAACTGGAGCTACGTCAACGACGGAACCCTGCGCCACTCCAGCGGCGCCTGCCTCGACGCGGGCACCGCCGCCACCGTGGGCAGCCTCGTCCAGCTCGCCCCCTGTGCGGGCTCCACCAGCCAGCAGTGGCTCCTCTCCCCGTCCGGATACCTCCTCAATCCGGCCTCCTCCCTCTGCCTCGACGACCCCGGGTCCACCGGGACCCCGGGCGTCCCGCTCGACCTGTGGACCTGCAACGGCACGAACGCCCAGGTCTGGTACTCCGCCGTCTGACGCCCCGTCGGCCTCCGTCGTCTCCGGCGGGGGCCGACACTGTCACGCGCATGGCGACCCGCACGGCGGGTTACACGCTTGTATGTTCGGGAACCGGCGAGTGCGGCGGGGCGTGCCGCTGATCTGCGCGGCGCGGCCGGCCGAAGGCCTCGCCGACAGCCTGGCCCGAGTCGCGGCGGCCTGACGGCGAGCGGCGGACCGAACCCGCCCGAACGGCCTCAGCCCTTCAGCGGGCCGCCGTTGATCGCCACGCGCTGCCCGTAGCGCGTCAGGGGATGGTAGTCGTACGTCGCGTGGTGCTGGACGCAGCGGTTGTCCCAGAAGACCAGCGTGTTGGGGGTCCAGCGGACGCGACAGTGCAGCAGGGGGCGTTCGGATATGACCTTGAAGAGCATGTCGAGCAGTGCCCGGCTCTCCTCTGCCGACAGCTGCGGGATGCGGCCGGTGTAGGCCCGGTTGACGTAGAGGATCTTGCGGTCGGTCTCCGGATGGCGCACCACCAGCGGGTGTTCGCTCTTGGGGATGACGTAGTCGGCCGGCGGGGTGTAGCCCTGGAAGGCGATGCGGCCGTCGTGCACGGCGGTCAGGCCGTCCAGTAGCTCCCGCATGGTCGGCGACAGCATCTCGTAGGCCAGGTGCATGTTGGCGAACAGGGTGTCGCCGCCGCTGCCGCCCTCCGGGATGCGGGTGATGTAGAGCATCGACCCGAGGGAGGGTTCGGCGTCGGCGGTGCCGTCGGCGTGCCAGCCGTTGCCGGCCACGTTCTCGGCCTCCGGGCTGGTGCTGATCTCCAGGATGTACGGATCGGCGTCCACCGGGGGCGGGTTGACGGGGCGGAGCTCGCCGAAGTGTGCGGCGAAGCGCTTGTGATCCTCGGGCGTGATGATCTGGTCGCGCAGGACCAGCACGTGGTGGTCGAGGAAGGCGGACTTGAGCTCCGCCAGCTGCTCCTCGGGCAGTTCCTCCGAGAGATCGACGCCGGTCACCTCGGCGCCGATGACCGGGGTGAGGGACTCGACCTCGATGGTCCGGTACTTCCGCGCGGGTCTGGTGGTCAGCTGCTTGACGGCGTCGAGTTCGTACTGCTCCATAGGGTCCTCCTGGGCTGGGTGGGGGGATTCGGGTCGGGGAGGGCAGAACTACAGGCCGCGCTCCAGCAGGTCGCGACCGATGTGGGCGGCGAAGCAGGAGCCGGCGGTCGGGACGGGATCGTCCCGACCGAGGGCGAACTTCGGCGCCCGGTGACCGTCGATGGCGTGCGGGTCGGGCTCGGCCACGGCCGGGCGCCAGAAGGAGCGACCCGGCAGTGACCGGTAGGGGTTTGCGGGCCTCGTGGCGGTGCGTCTTTGATGGTGGGGCGGCCGGTGACGGCCGGACGGGGGCAGGCACGGGCGGTGGGCCGAGGCGTCATGAGGACTCGGGCTCCTCGTCAAGAGCCGCGTTGATCGCGGTGGTCACGGCGTGCACGTACGGCGGCCGGACGACGCCGTAGTGGGTGGTGGCGAGCCGGTGACGACTGCCCGCTGCCGGGAAGTGTCGCTCCCACAGGGCCAGTTGCTCGTCCGGCGTGCCGTGCCGAGGCAGTCCCGCCACCGGCTGCTCCGCCAGCCACAAGTGGCCCGGCGTGGCGGACAGGTGTGGCAGTTCGTGGTCGGCCATGCTCGCCAGGTTGGCCCGGCAGCACTGCGCGAGCCGTTCGGCGTAGGCCTTCGCCTCGTCCGTGAACGCGGCGCCACGGTCGCCGAGTTCGTGGGCGAACACCGCTTCGAGCTGCGCCTCGTCGTAGCCCTGGAACAGCGCTCCTGAGCCGGGTGCGGGAGGGTCGAGCAGGTAGAGCCCCTGAGCCGGCCGGCCGGCCGCCTCCGCCTCGGCCGCCATTTCCATCGCTGCCCAGGCGCCGAAGGACCAGCCCGCCAGGTACAGGCGCTGCATGCCGTCGGCGAAGTGGTCGTGCAGGGCGGCGTGGTAGCGGCGGGCGCGTTCGGCCAACGACCATGCGGGCGAGACAGGTTGCTGCGGGCCCGTCCGACGCAGGGCGGGGTCGGCGATGAGGCAGGCGGTCAGTCGCCGGTCGAGCGCGGACACCAGGGAGCGGTAGGCCTGGATGTCGCCACCGACCGGGTGCACCAGGCACAGCACGTCGCGCCCGGTGCCCTCCTGCCAGATCTCCAGCGTCACGTCGTCCGACTCGCCCGTCGCGCGCGCAACGGCCTCATCGAGCCGGGTCAGGATTTCGCTGACGGAGACCTGGTGGCTCAGTCGGGACAATTCCAGCTCGACTCCGAAGTGCTGTTTGACCGAGCCGATCAGGTCGAGCATGGTCAGCGAATCGGCGCCCAGGTCGTACAGGGCGGCATCCGGATCGATCCGGTCGACGCCCAGCCACTCGCAGAGCCGGCCGGTGAGGAGGGTGGCGGGGGAGAGGGCGTCCTCGGCCGTCGTGACGGGCAGCGGGGCCGGCGTCGGGGCGGGCGCGGTGTAGAACACCCGGGACTCCTCGATATCCGTGGTGGAGACCAGGAGTTGGGGAAGCTGGAGAGCCACGGCTGCGGCGAACACCCGCTTCCCCTCGTCGACCGTCAGGCCGGTCGCCAGATGGGCCTGGTGCCGGGCGTCCGTGGACGGCACCCGCATGGCCATACCCGTCTCCCGCCACACGTCCCAGTCGATGCCGAGCCGAGCGGTGGCCTGCGGAGCCGTCCCGGTGCCGTCGGGCCGGTGGTGGGCGAAGCCGTCGAGCAGGCCGTTGGCAGCGGCGTAGTCGAGCTGGCCGACCCCGCCCAGCAGGGCCGACATGGAGGAGCAGTAGACCGCGAGCGCCGGTGCGTACCGTTCGATCAGTTGCTCGACCAGCAGCGCGCCGTTGAGCTTGGCCGCCTGGCTCGTCGCTGCGGCGTCGCGTCGGACGATCACGCTACCGGTGCCGACGCCGGCAGCGTGGACCACACTGTCGAGCCGTGCAGTGCGGCTGCCCACGCGCCGCAGGACTTCCGCCACCCCGGCGGAGTGGGTGAGATCCCCCTCGATCAGGTCCACCCGGTCCGCCCAGTGGGCCAGCTGGGCCGGTAGTTGCGGCCGTCTGGCCAGCAGCAGCACCCGGCCCTGGGTCTGCTCCAGCAGCCAGGCCGCCACGCTCGCGCCGATACCGCCGGTACCGCCCAGCACCAGGTGGACGCCGTCCCCCCGCGGGATCGCCGGAGCAACGGCCTCGTCCGAGGTCACCGGCGAGACGACCTGCTGCCACCAGTACCCCTGCCGCAGGGCCAGCTGCCTGATGCGCCCGGCGCCGTCCCCGGTGGCCAGGGCGGCCAGTGCGGTCGCCCAGTCGGCCAGGGCGGCGCTGGGCAGATCCACCCAGCGACCGTCCACGGGGGTCTCCTGTGGAGCGACCTCGGTGATCCCGGCGAGCAGGCCCGACTCCGGTCGTTCGACAGCACCTTCGACGGGCCTGGCTCCGCACGACAGCCACCACAGGCGAGGTCGTGGTGCTCCTGGTGGCATCCCGGCCAGCGCCTGGACGAGGGCGGCAGGCGCGTCGACGCACGCCCAGCGGGCGTGCTCCAAGGAGCGCTCTCCGACCGGGCCCGCCGTGCCCAGGGGCAGCGCGTGCAACCAGTCGATACGCCGCTGCCCTGCCTGCGCGGTCACCGCGTCGAGCAGTCGGAGCAACGAGGCGGGGTCGGCCGCATCGACCTCGAAGACGTCGTCCCCGTGCCGGGCGAAGGCGTCTGCCGCGCTGACCCGCACGACCCGGGCGTAGGCCGCCTCGAACACCCGGATCGCCGCAGCGGGCGCCGGGCCGTCCGTGACCACCACCAGTACCGCCGATCTGCGGGGGCCGCTCGCGGTGCCCGCGCGGCGCAGCCGTACCCAGTGCGGCTGGCTCAGCCAGTCGCACTCCGCGAGCCGCCGCGGACCCTCGGTGGCGGCAGTCTCGGGGCTGATCGCCATGGCCGTGGCACGCTCGAAGTCGTACTCCGCCAACCCGAAGGCCGGCGGGGGGAAGTCCCACGGCGCCTGTGCTGGACCCTGCGGCCAGTCGATGGCGTACCCGTCCACCCAGGCGTCGGCCAACTCGTCCGCCGTACGGCCAGCCGCCGGCACGGGTGCCACGTCCGGCCCCACCGGCGCGACCGGTACGGCCGTGCGCAACCACCGGACCGCAGCCGACGCGTCAAGGCAGACCGCCGCCAGGCGCCACCGTCGGGCCGGTCGGCCGGCCTGCAGGTGCCGCACCACCTCCTCGTAGGCCTCGGGGCGGGCGGTCAGGTAGTCGGCGATGCGTGCGGCGTCGGTACGCAGGGCAGCCGCACTGCTGCCGGACAGCACCAGGCAGCCGGGCGGGGCCGCCACCGTGGCACCGGGGACCGGGACCGTCGGTGTGACCGCCTCCAGCACCACGTGGGCGTTCGTGCCGCCGATGCCGAAGCTGCTGACAGCCGCCACCCGAGGCCGATCAGCGGGCCAACTGCGGGCGGTGGTGGGGATGTAGAAGGGAGTCGGGTCGGCGGTGATGTGCGGGTTGAGGGCGCGGAAGTCGAGGTTGGGCGGGATGACGCCGTGGTGGACGCTCAGGGTGGCACGGATCAGGCCGACGACGCCGGCGGCGGCACCCAGGTGGCCGATCTGGCTCTTGACCGAGGTCAGCGCGCAGCGGCCGGACTCTGCGATGTCGAACGCCTGCCGCAGTGCGTCGACCTCGACCGGGTCGCCCAGGCGGGTGCCGGTGCCGTGGGCCTCGACGTAGGCGAGGTCCGCGCCGGTGCGACCGCTGCGGCGCAGGGCGGCGCGGATCACCTCACGTTGGCCGGCGAGTGAGGGTGCGCTGTAACTGAGCTTGTCGGAACCGTCGTTGTTCAGTGCGGAGCCGGTGATCACCGCGTAGACGGTGTCCCCGTCGCGCTGGGCGAGCCGCAGTGGTTTGAGCACCACCACGCCGACGCCGCTGGCACCGATCGTGCCGCTCGCGTCGTCGCTGAAGGGCCGGCAGTGGCCGTCCACGGAGAAGATGTGCTGGGGCTGGTAGCGGTAGCCGCCGGTCAGGGTCGGGTCGACGAGCACACCTCCGGCGAGCATCACCTCGGCGTCGCCCTGACGGAGCAGGGCCGCCGCGAGATGGACGGCGACCAGCGAACTCGCACAGGCCGCCTGGGCGGTGAAGGCCGGGCCGGTCAGCCCGAGATGGTAGGCGGCCTTGGTGGCGAGGAAGTCCTTCTCGTGGTGCAGGGCCATCCGGAAGCCGTCGGGCAGCCACCCCGGGTCGGCCTCCCGCAGCATGGCCTGGAAGTACGTGTTCTCGCCCGCCCCGGCGATCAGGCCGACTCGCGGACCGGACGACGGATCGTGGATTCCGGCGTGGGCCAGCGCCTGTGTACAGGCCATCAGCAGGTGGCGTTGCTGAGGGTCCATCAGCCGGGCGTCGTAGCGGCTGATGCCGAAGTGGTCGGGGTCGAAGGCCAGCGGTCCGTCCAGCTGGCTACGGGCCCCGACCAGGCCGTCGGTCGCGTCGAAGTGCTCAATGCCCCGGCCCGCGGCGGTCACCATCTCCCAGAAGGCGGCGAGGTCCGGCGCGCCGGGAAGGCGGGCGGCCATGCCGATGATCGCGATCGGTTCGTCACCCGCCGTGGCGTCGGCTTGAGCGCCCGTGGTGCCGGTGGTGCTACCGGTCGAAGGCGCCGGCCCGTCGAGGAACCGGGCCAGCCGCCGTACGGTGACGTGCTCGAACAGCTCGGCGACCGTGAAGCGCAGACCCAACTCCGTTGTGCAGCGCAGATGGTAGCGCATGAGCGTCAGGCTGGACGCACCCGCGTCGAAGAAGGACTGGTCGGGCGCGATGGCCGCACCGGTCACCACCTCGAACGCCTCGGCCAGTCGGGCTTCGCGCTCCGACAGCACCGGGGCGCCACCCGTACGTCCGCGCAGCTCCTCGCCGGGGGAGCGCAGGGCCCCCGCGCGGTCGAGTTTGCCGCTGGGGGTGCGGGGCAGGGCCTTCAGCCGCCGGAAGCGGTCGACCCGTATGTAGGCGGGCAGCAACGCGGCAAGGTGAGCGGTGAGTTCCCCGGCCGTGGGTGTCCGGCCACGAGACTGGAAGCAGGCCACCAGCAGCTCGCCGTCCCGTACCACCACGGCGTTGACGATCTCCGGGTGCCGCAGCAGGGCCGCCTCGATCTCGCCCAACTCCAGCCGGTGGCCGCTCAGTTTGATCTGCTGGTCGTCGCGGCCCAGGTAGTGCAGCAGACCCTGCCGGTCGAAGCGGGCCCGGTCGCCACTACGGTAGAACAGGCCCAGGCCCGGCAGTTCGACGAAGCGCTCGTCGTTCAGTCCGTCCTCGCCGAGGTAGCAGCGCTCGGCCATCGTGCCACCGATGAGCAGGTCGCCGGGGCAGTCGGGCGGGACGGTCTGGCCGGCCTCGTCCACCACGCGCAGCACTGCACCGGCCACGGGTCGGCCGATGGCGGGGCGATCCGGCCAGCGGGCGGGGTCGCCTTCGAGGCACAGACTGCTCACCACATGCGTCTCGGTCGGGCCGTAGTGGTTGAACAGACGGGCGCCTGACAGGCCCGAGAACCAGCGGCGAATGGCCTCCGTGCAGACCAACTGCTCGCCTGCGGTCACCACTTCACGCAGCCGAGTGGGGTAGCGGCCGAGGTGGACGGCGTGTTCGGCGAGGAGTTGCAGGGCCACGTAGGGCATGAAGACGCGCTCCACCCCCGCTGATTCCAACTGCGCCAGCAGGGCGGGCCCGTCCTGCCGCCAGCCGGGCCGCACCAGGTGCAGGCGGCCGCCTCCGCAGAGCGTGCCGAAGATCTCCTGGAACGAGACGTCGAAGGAGAGCATGGAGAACTGCTGGGTCACGGCGGGCGCCTCGAGCCCGCCCGCCTCCGCCTGCCACTGGAGCAGATTGCACAGGGTACGGTCCGACACCTGGACGCCCTTGGGAGTCCCGGTGGAGCCCGAGGTGAACAGGGTGTACAGCGGCCGGGTGCCGTTGTGCGGCGGGAGGGAGGGTGCGGGCTGGTGCACGGACGTGAGCACCGGCGCCAGCGTGACCGGGTGCCGTATCACGCCGCCCGGGTCGACGGCGTCGAACGCCGCTTCACCGCCCGGCGGCAGCAGGACGCACAGCGGCTGCGCCTGTTCGAGGATCAGCCGCAGCAGGTGCGGTGGGTAGGACGGGTCGAGCGGCACGATCGTCAGGTTGAGCCGGGCCAGCGCCAGCAGTGCCACCACGTGCTCGACGCAGGGATCGAAGTACAGCGCGACGCGGCGCGGGCGGTCGTCCTCGTCCGGTGCCGGGTACGCCGACCGCAGTTCGGCGGCGAGCGCGGCCGCGTGGGCGTCGAGTTCGGCGTAACTCAGAGTGCGCAGACCGTCGTTCAGGGCGTCCGCAGCCGGAGTCCGGGCGACCTGCCGGGCGAAGCCCTCGGCCACGGTCCGGTACGTCAGCTCCGACGCCGGGCCGTCGCCGTGCCGCGGCAGGCTGTCACGATAGGGAACGGCCAACTCGGCCACGGTGACGGGCTCGTCAGCGGCGAGCAGGTCCAGGCCGCGCCGGAACACCGCGGCCATCGCCTCGACCTGGGCGGCGTCGAAGTGGTCGGCGGCGTATTCCCACAGACAGTCCACGTCGCCGGCGTGTTCCACCACGAACAGGGTCATTGGGCACTTGGCTTCGGCCGGCGCCCACCACAGCGGGCGGGCGGCGCAGGACGGCAGGGCCAGCGCCCCGAAGTCGGTGTTCTCCTGCACGAAGAGGATGTCGAACGGCGACCGCCCCGCCGCGGGGCCCAGGTCGGCCAGCACGTCGGAGAGCGCGACGTCCTGCCGGTTCAGCACCTCGCGCACTCCGGCGCCCAGGCGCCGCAGTTGGCCGCGCAGCTCCTCGCCGGGCGTGAGGGTCAGCGGCAGCAGCACGGTGTTCGCGAACATGCCGACGCTCGCCTCGAACTCCCGCACCGGCCGGTTGGCCACCGCAGTGGCCACCCGCAGTCTGGTCCGGCCGGTCACGGCGTACAGGCTCCAGGCGAAGACGCCCAGCAGCAACTGGAAGCGGGTCAGGCCGAGTTCGGCGCAGAGCCGGTCGATGTGGGAGCGGCGCACGACGTCCAGCGTGGTGTGCAGCAGCCGTCCCTCGGAGAACGGGCGGGCGGGGCTCAGCGGCAGCGGCTCGGCGGCCTCGTCCAACCCGGCGTAGTACGCATGCAGTTCGGCGCGCTGCGCGCGGTACCCCGGGTGGGTGGACCACTCGGCCTGCCAGTGCGCGTAGTCGAGCGGCGTGAGGGCGGGCTGCACTCGGTGCGGTCCGTGCCCGCCGCTCAAGGCGTGCTCGTACCCGGCTGACAGGTCGCGAAAGAGCACGTTGAGCGACCAGCCGTCGACGGCGATGTGGTGCAGGTGGAGCAGCAGGACGCCGCCCCCGTCCTGCGGCAACCAGCAGGTGCGCAGCATCCGCGGCCGGGACAGGTCGAAGGGGAGAGCGAAGAACTCCTCGGCGAAGGCCCGTTGGCCGTTCTCGTTGTCGGGCGTGGCGGTGCCGGGGTCGGTCCAGGGGTCGTACGGCTCGCCCACCGTCTGGCGCAGGCCCTCGGGCGTCGCCTGGAACCCGGTGCGCAACGCCGGGTGTTGGACCACCAGACGCCGCAGCGACTGCCGCAGAGCCGTGGCGTCCACCGGGCCGTCGATCCGCACGGCGGTGGTCACGTCGTAGGCGCGGGAGCGTGGCGAGCGCTGTTGGAAGAGCCACAGCCGCTGCTGCTCGCTGGTGGCCGGCGCGGTGCGGGCCTCGATGGGCCCGGCCGGTGCGGGATAGTGCGCCTGCCCGGCGGCGCGGGCGGTGGCGACGGCCTCGGCGAGCGAGGCGAGGTCCCCCCGCAGAACCGCGGACAGCGGCAAGTCGCAGTCCCAGCGGCGTCTTATCTCGAATCTCAGCCGCAGCGCCTTCAGCGAGTCGCCGCCGACCGTGGTCCAGCCGTCGTCGAGCCGGGGGTCGGGTATCCCCAGCACCTCCGCCACCAGCTCCAGCACCTCACGCTGCCAGGCGGTGGCCGTGGCGGTGACGGCGGTGCCGGTCGTCCGTCGCCAGGCCTGGCCGTCGCGGGCCAGCAGCGCGGCGTGGTCGACCTTGCCGTTGGCGTTCAGCGGCAGCGCGTCGAGCAGATAGAGGTGGTGGGGCCGCATGTAGGCGGGCAGCCCGCTCGCCAGGTGACGGTCGAACTCCTCGAAGGTCAGGTCGCCGTCGGGCACGAGGAAGGCGAGCAGCTCGTTCGGACCGTACTCGCCGTCGCGGCGGGTGCAGACGTACGCCTGCCGCACGGCCGGGTGCTTGACGATCTGCCGTTCGAGCTCGCCGGGTTCGATCCGGAAGCCGCGTACCTTCACCTGGCGGTCGGCGCGTCCGACGTACTCCACGACACCGTCGGCGTCGGCGCGGACCAGATCGCCGGTCCGGTAGTGAAGCTCACGGCCGTCGTCGTACCAGGGCAGCCGGACGAACCGCCGTCGTGTCTCCTCGGGCAGGTTGCGGTAGCCCGCCGCCAGACCGGCTCCGGCCAGGTGGAGTTCGGCGACCTCGCCGGGTGCGGCCTGCCGGTCGGTACCCGCTACGACGAGGACGGCCCGGGTGTCGGGCAGCGGGCGCCCGATCGGGACGACATCCGCGCCGAAGTCCCGGGGGATGGGGTGGCACAGCGCGAACGTGGTGGTCTCGGTCGGGCCGTAGACGTTGTGCAGGCGGGTCGGGCTGTCCGCGTTGTGGCGGTACCAGCGGCGGATCAGGTGGGCGTTGAGCTGCTCGCCGCCGACCAACACCTGCCCCACACCGGCGAAACAGTCGGGGACGGCGTCCACCACGGCGTTGAAGAGCGCCACGGTGACGAAGAGGGTGTCGATCCGTTCGCGCAGCAGAGCTGCCGCCAGCCGGTCCGGGGTCTGGACGTCCGCGTCATTCATGATCACGCAGCAGCCGCCGGTCAGCAGCGGCGCCCACACCTCGAAGTTCAGCGCGTCGAACGCGGGGTTGGACATGCAGGCGTAGCGCGCACCCTGCTCCAGGTCGATGTACCCCGGGCGGGCCAGCCGCAGCACGCCGCTCTCCGTCACCTCGACTCCCTTGGGGAGGCCGGTGGTTCCGGAGGTGTAGAAGAGGAATGAGACCGGCGATCCGGTGAACGGGGCCTCGGGAGCGGGGCGGTGGGCGAGCAGGGCGGCCAGCGGGAGGGCCCGTACGCCGTCCGGCAGGTCCTCGGGCGCGGTGTCCGCGTGGATCAGCGCCACAGCGGCGGAGTCGGTCAGGATGTGACGACGGCGCTCCGGCGGGCTCTGCGCGTCGAGCGGCACGACCATGGCGCCGAGACGCAGGATGCCGAGCATGGCGCAGACCAGCTGCCAGGAGCGGGCGAGGTGGACCGCCACCGCCTGGCCGGGCCGGACTCCGCTGCGGCGCAGCCCGTCGGCCACCGCCGCTCCGGCCGCGTCCAGGGCGGCGTAGTCGAGCCGCTGGTCGCCGTCGGCCAGCGCGAGCGCGCCGGGGGTCCGCAGCGCCCACGAGTGCACACCCTGGGCGAGGCCCGTGACGGGCGGTACGGCGACGGGTTCGGTAGTGGTTCGCATCACGCCTCCCGCGCGGCGTGCAGGTCGCCGGTCGAGGCTCGACGACGGTGGTGTGGCGACGGCAGGGGGGAGGCCGGGTCCGGCACCCGTAGCAGTTCCGCCGCGATCAGCTCCGCGATCCGCGGCACCGCGCCGCTCTCCAGCATGTCCCAGTGTCCGCAGCCCACCGGCTCCACCACCAGGCCACCGCCGGCCCGCCGTTGCCAGAACGCGCGGGCTTCGCGCTCCACCGCCTCGTCCCCGCCTCCCTCGGATGCCTGGACGAACACCAGCCGGGCCGGTGACGGCGGTACGGGGTAGTCCCGGGCCGACATCCGGTTGTGGTTGTAGATCCGGAAGTACCGGTCGATCTGGTCGTCCTCGATGCCCGGGTACATCCCGTTGAACCTGACCAGCTTCTCGCGGAAGTCCGCTGCCTCGACGGGCTCGATCGCGGCCCGCTCCTGCGGGTCGTCGGTGCCGCGCGTGTCGAGCAGGACCACGCTGAACCGCGGGTGCCCGGCCTCGGCCAGCAGCCGTCCCATCTCATGGGCGACCAGCCCGCCGTAGGACAGCCCGCACAGCACCAGCGACTCGTCCGCGCGCGGTCCGACCAGCTCCAGGTAGTGCCGAGCCATGGCCTCGACGGTGGGCAGCGGCGTTTCGCCGGGGTCCAGGCCGGGTGACTGGATGCCGTAGACGCCGATCTCCTCCGGCAGTGCGGCGGCGAGCGACAGGTAGCAGAAGGCGGTGCCGCCGGCCGGGTGGACGCAGACCACCCGCCGGCGTCCGTCGCCCGCACGGAACTCGATCAGGCTGCCGCTCCGCTGCCGGGTCGCGCCGGTGCGCAGGCGCTCGGCCAGAGTTTCGATCGTCGGGTGTGCGATGACGTCACGGACGGGCAGGCTGTCGCCGAACTCCTCGCGGACGGCAGCGGCCACCTTGATGGCGGAGATCGAAGTGCCGCCGATCTCGAAGAAGTTGTCGGTGATGCCGATCGCGGGATGCACCAGCACGCGCTTCCAGATGCGGTAGAGGGCCATCTCGACGTGGTCGCGCGGGGTGGCCGTGTTGACCTGCTGGGGAACGGCCGCCCGGGCCTGCCGCAGCAACTCGGCGCGGTCCGGCTTGCCGCTGCGCCCCCGCGGCAGCGCGGGCAGTTCGACGAAGAGCGCGGGAATCATGTAGTCCGGCAGCCGCTCGGCCAGCGCGGCGCGCCACTCATGCGGCTGTCGCGGCCGGGCGCCGCCCCGGCCGACGGCGGCCACCAGGCGCAGTTCGCCGGCCTCGTCGCGGTCGGCGAGGACGGCCGCTTCGCGCACACCGGGCACGGCCAGCAGTGCCGCCTCCACCTCGCGGGGCTCGATCCGGAAGCCGCGGAGCTTGACCTGGTCATCACGGCGGCCCAGGAACTCGGCGTTGCCGTCGGGGAGCCGACGGGCGAGGTCGCCGGTGCGGTAGATGCGCTCGCCCGGTACGAAGGGGTCGGGGAGGAACCGTTCGTCCGTCAGGTCCGGCCGGTTCAGGTAGCCCGCGGCGAGTCCGGCGCCACCGGTCCAGAGCTCGCCCGTGACCCCGGTGGGGACGGGCTGGAGCCGTTCGTCGAGCAGGTAGAGGCGGGTGTTGCCCAGCGGCCGGCCGATCGGGCAAGGCCGGTCGAGGGGCTGCGGGTCGGTGTAGGACGTGCAGTAGAGCGTGCTCTCGGTGGGGCCGTACCCGTAGCAGATCCGCAGGCCGGGCAGCACCTGCGTCATGCGGTGGAGCGCGATCTCCGGGAGGGACTCCACGCCGGTCAGAAGCTGACGCAGGGCCAGACCCGCCAGGCGCTCCTCGGGTGCCTCGTCGATCCACCGGATGTACGCCGGGGGCAGGAACGCCTGCACGATGCGGTGCCGGCGCAGCCAGTCCATCAGCGCCTCGGGGTCGGCGCGCAGGTCGTCGGGGACGACGTGCAGCACGGCACCCGTGGTGAGCGGCAACAGGATCTCGTGGATCGTCGCGTCGAAGCCGATGCTGGACCAGGCGGAGGTCGCCTCGCCGGGGGTCGCGCCGAACCGGGCGAGCCAGGTGTCGAAGAGGTTGAGCACGCTGCCGTGCGTCACCGCGACACCCTTGGGGCGGCCGGTGGAGCCCGAGGTGAAGAGCACGTAGGCCAGGTGCGACGGGCTCACCGCGATGGCGGGGGCGTCGTCATGCACACCCTCCGCCTCGACCGTGCGCAGGTCCTGCCAGCCGTTCACCGCGCCGACGGTGCTCACCACCAGGGCCGGCGCGGCGTCCGCCACCATGGCGGTCAGCCGCTCGGTGGGCAGGCCGGGGTCGAGGGGGAGGAAGGCAGCACCCGCCTTGAGGATGCCGAGGACGCCCACGACCAGCTCCGTGGATCGCCCGGCGTGCAGGCCGACCACCTGGTCGGGTCCGATGCCGCGCGCGATCAGTGCGTGCGCCAACCGGTTGGTGCGTCGCTCCAGCGCGGCGTAGTCGGTTCGCTCTCCGGCACAGACGAGCGCCGGTCCGTCCGGGCGGGCCCGTACCTGCGCCTCGAAACGTTCGATCAGGCCGCCGAGCCCGGAGGGTGGCACGGCTTCGGCGCCCTGGGTCGCGTCCCAGTCCGTGAGCAGCCGGTGGTGCTCGTCCGCGTCCATCAGCGCGAGATCCGCGACCTGCCGGTCGGGCTCGTCCGCCATCTGGGCCAGCACCCGTCGCAGGTAGCCCGCGTAACGTTCGGCGCTGTCATGGTCGAACAGGGCGGTGGCGTAGTCGAGATGGCCGACCAGACGGCCGTTCTCCTCGGCCAGCGACAGCGCGAGGTCGAACTTGGCGGAGGCGAACGGGATGGCGAGGGGCTCCGCATCGACGTCCGGCAGGCCCAGCAGGCCGCTGCGCGACGGCTGCCAGGCGAACATGGTCTGGAACAGTGGTGAATGGGCGGCGCTGCGCGGCGGGTTGACCAACTCCACCACACGCTCGAACGGCAGGTCCTGGTGGTCCAACGCTCCACGGACGGCAGCGCGCGTCCGGCGCAGCGCGGTGGAGACCGTCGGTGCACCGGACAGGTCGACGCGTACGGCGAGGGAGTTGACGAAGAATCCGATGAGCCCGGCCAGATCAGGGCCGCGACGGTTCGCCGTCGGTACGCCGACCACGATGTCGCTCTCCCCGGCCAGCCGCGACAGCACCAGGGACCAGCCGGTCAGCGCGGCGACGAAGAGGGTGGCGCCGTGCCGCCGCGCGAGCGTCCGAAGGCCGGCCGTCAGCTCCTCGTCCAGGTCGATCGCCACCCGGCCGCCACGATAGTCCTGCTCGGGCAGGCGAGGCCGGTCGGTCGGCAGTTCGAGCAAGGGCGGGGCGCCGGCCAGGTTCTGCTGCCAGTACGCGGCCTGGGTGGTCTGCTCCTCGCCGTCCATCCACTCGCGCTGCCGGCGGGCGTAGTCGGCGTACTGGAGCGGCAGCGGCGGCAAAGGATCGTCTTCACCACGGAGGAACGCCGAGTAGAGCGCGGTGAGTTCGTGCATCATGACGCCCATGGACGATCCGTCGAAGACGGTGTGATGCATCGTGAGCAGCAACGCGTGATGGTCCGGGGCCAAGATGACCAGGCGGCCACGGGCCAGCGGGCCGCTGCCCAGATCGAAGGGCGCGGTGGCTTCCGCGCGTTGCAGGGCGGTCAGCCGCGCTTCGGGATCGGGAACACCGGTCAGATCGTCCGTCAGGAGCGGATACCCGATGTCCGACCGGTCGATCCACTGGTGCACGTCGCCGTCCGTGGGGACCAGGCGGGTCCGCAGCGCCTCGTGCCGAGCGACGATCGCGTCCAGCGCCCGGGCCAGCGCCGCACGGTCCAGCGGCCCGCGCAGCCGGTGGACGACCGACTCGTTGTAGGCCTCTCCGGCGCCGGTCAGCTGAGCCAATGCCCAGAGCCGTTGCTGCGCGAAGGACAGCGGCTGTGGTTCGTCCCGGCGGGCCGCCGCCGATTCGTCGGCGCCATGCCGGGGCCCGCGGTGGCTGCTGGTCGCAGGGGAGGTGCGTATCGTCGGCAAAGCCAGCTCTTTCCTCTGAGCGGAGGACAGTTGGGGAGGGGTGAGAAGAGGACTCACTGGCCCGGCGGCGGGCGCGAGGGATGATGACTACTCGACGGGTGCCCCGCTCGGACTGCGGGTACCTGGTGTTTCTCAGCGGTGCGCCCACAAATGGGTCACTGGACCGCTCCCCGTTCAGGCGGAATCAGTGCCTGCCGATGAGCGGCGACTGTGTATGGCCGGCACGGGCAGAACGGCCGCTTTCGCTTCTGCCTGTCCCTCGGTGGAGCGGACATTCGGCACGGCCCGTATCTACCATCTCACCCACCGCGTGCTCATCTCCTGGCAGCACAGGCAGCTGCAGTTAACGGCCAACTGCCTGATGAGGGAGAAAGGTTGGTTGGTTTTCCGATCCAGCGTCCGGCTGGATGCTTGATGATTGATCATGCTGTCGGAGGTGTCAATGCCCGATCTCCTCCGCATGAGCAGTACGGGTTTCAGCTGAACCTTGCGAGGAACCCCAGACGTTTACCCTGGGAGGAACCGCGTCCTTGACCCGGAGGCGCGGAGCGCCGACGGAGAGTAGCGGTCGTGGCGGCAGTGCCCGAACTCGGTGAGGTAGAAGCATCCTTGGTGCGGTGCGTCTCCCGGGCCGGTGGCTGGCGACACCAGTTGACGCACTTGACGGTTGGAGCGAGAGCTCGGACGGCCTTTGTCCTTGGTGCGGAGGCGAGTCGGTGAGTGCTGAAGCGCGTATCTGGATGGCCGGCCGTCAGGATCCGCCGCCGAATCCACCGAGTGGCGGACGATGTCGGGCTGTTGAGCGGCGCGCTGCGCAGCTCGCTCGCCGATGTCGTGGTGGAGCGGCGCGTCCGCGCCACGGAGGGCGGCCAGCGTCTCGACGGTGCGGAGGGCGCCAGGATCCCTCCCGCCTCCGCCGGCGGCATCCGGGGGCGGTCCGGAGGGCCCGGAGGACGGTGTGGTCGTGCGGTCGTACGGCGATGCGTGCGTCATCGACTTCCTAGGAGGTGCATGAGGGTTCCCCGGAGTCTGCACGTGGGCCCCCGGCACCGGTGCAGGCCGACGACCCGTCCGTGGGGCTGGCCGGAGCCTGCGCGGATCGGGACGGTGGTGTCGCGTCAGTGTCCGGCGCGGGACGACTGGTCGGCATCTGTCGTATGACCTGCATTTGACCTGCGCACGACGTGCTCGCTCACGGTCACAGGGCGTAGTCCGTCGCGACGAGGCGGCGGGCGATGTCCGAGAACGCCAGCACCCGGCCCTCCTGCGCGTGGTGGTCGACGGCGGGGGAGGAGTGGCCGCGCTACCCGGCCGTCGCCTGGCCTGGCGCGAGTCCGGTGGATGCTCCTGCAATTTGTGTCGGGCGCCGGGTAGGGGTACTGTCTCCCAGTCGCTCGGCAGGGAGCACCGGACACGCATCGGCGCGGACGGTCCCGGAGTGGCCAATCCTTTCCTTTGAAACACCACCTCTCGGTTCTCGCCGGTCGTTTTGCGTTGTCGCGTTGCGGCCAGGTGTTGATTCGGCGTGCGCGTTTTATCGGATTGCGACTGGATTCGCTTTTCGGAGCGGGGATCGGCTAGAGTTTGGGACGTCGGACGGGGCGTAAAGCTCCGGTAAGGCACCGGCAAATTGGATGGCGAAGCCCCGGAAAACGGAGCGGAAAACATCTGGTAAGCTGGAAACACGAAAGAACGAAGCGCCCGGAGGGCCCGCTGGAAGGCGGTCCGAAGGA
>NZ_JBSFGU010000041.1:0-66336 GCF_053596725.1 Kitasatospora sp. NPDC001660
CCGGCCTTGGTCGCCGCGGAGGCGGCGTTGGCGGCGGCGTTGGCGGCCTGCCGGGCCGCCTCGTTCGCGGCCTTCGCCGCCGTGGAGGCGGTCTGCGCGGCGTTCGCAGCCCGGGTGGCGGCGTCCGCCGCGCGTCCGGCGGCGTTGGAGGCGTCCCCGGCGGAGCTCTGCGCGGCCCTGGTCTCGGCCGCGGCGCGCTCGGCAGCCTCCTTCGCCAGCTTGGTGGCGTCCAGCGCCTTGCCCGCCGCGTCCTTGGCGGTCTCGGCCTGCTGCCCGGCCTGGTCGGAGGCGGTCTTGGTGAGGTCGGCCAGCTGGGCGACCGTCAGCGTCTCCTGATCGTGGGCGGCCGCGGTCTGGTAGCCGTACTGGAGGAACTGCTGGACGTCGTCCATCGAGCCGTTCAGCGCCGTGTTCGCGGCCTTCTTCACCTCCGGCCCGCCCGAGGCCATCAGCTGCGAGAGGTGGACGCGGTCGTCGTCGTCCCTCGCCTTGAACTGGCCGACGTTCAGGAACTGGTTGACGTCGTCCAGGCTGCCGTCCATGGCCTTGGCCGCTGCGGCCCGCACGCCCGGCCCGCCGGTGGCCATGAGCTGGGAGACCCGCACCCGCTGGTCGTCCTCGTAGGCCTTCTTGGCGCCCGTGGTGAGGAAAGCCTTCAGGTCGTCGGCGGATCCGGCGAGCGCGGCCGTGCCGGCCGCGCGCACTCCGGGACCGGAGCCCGCGATCAGCTCCTCGATCCTGGCCCGCAGGTCCTGGTCGGCGGCCGCGGCCCGGCCCTTGGCCAGGAAGGCCGCCAGGGCGTCACCGGTGCCGGTCAGCGCCGTCTCGGCGGCGCGGCGCACGGCCGGTCCGCCGGCCTGCCAGGCCGCGACGACCTTGACCCGGTCGGGGTTCGCCGCGGTGGCCGGCGTGGTGTCCGCCACCGCGTGCGTCGTGAGCAGTCCTGTCAGCAGGCTGCCCGCCACGAACCCGGCCGCGAGACGCGACCGGGTCCTGGCTCGTGATGTCAATGACATCCTCATCGGAATTCGCTGTCCGTCCTGGTGGTCGAGGCACCGAGGTGCCGTGACGGCCGCGGGCGTCCGCAATCCGCGCCCGCGGCCTGAGGGAATCGGGGGAACACGTGGCGGGACGGGCGCTGCCGCCCGTCCCGCCCCTGCCTGCGCCTACGCGGCGGGCACGAACTTCTCGTTGCCCGCGCCGGGGACGCAGTCGAACAGGATGATCGGGTTGTCGTTGTCCCAGGCCGGGCCCGGGCCCGCCACGTTGAGGCACCGCCCGCTGGCCGGGTTGAGGAACTGGCCGTCGGCCGTCATCCGGAACTTCTCGTTGGCGGCGCCGGGGACGCAGTCCCAGAGGATGATCGGGGTTCGGTTGTCCCAGGTCGGGCCGGCGCCGGTGACGTCGAGGCAGCGGTTGCTGGCCGGGTTGTACAGCTGGCCCGAAGCGGTCAGCTGGAACTGTTCGTTGCCCGCGCCCTTGACGCAGTCCCAGAGGATGATCGGGGTCCGGTTGTCCCAGGTCGGGCCGGCCCCGGCCACGTTGAGGCACCGCCCGCTCGCCGGGTTGAACAGCGCGGCCGGCGTGCCGGCGCCCTGCTGGTCCGAGGAGGCCAGGGCGAACGTCTCGTTGGCGGCGCCGGGGACGCAGTCCCAGAGGATGATCGGGGTTCGGTTGTCCCAGGTCGGGCCGGCGCCGGTGACGTCGAGGCAGCGGTTGCTGGCCGGGTTGTACAGCTGGCCCGAAGCGGTCAGCTGGAACTGTTCGTTGCCCGCGCCCTTGACGCAGTCCCAGAGGATGATCGGGGTCCGGTTGTCCCAGGCCGGGCCGGCCCCGGCCACGTTGAGGCAGCGGTTGCTGGCCGGGTTGTACAGCTGGCCCGAAGGAGTCAACTGGTACGCCTCGTTGCCCGCGCCGGGGACGCAGTCGAACAGGATGATCGGGTTGTCGTTGTTCCAGGTCGGGCCCGGGCCCGCCACGTTGAGGCAGCGGCCGCTGGCCGGGTTGACGAGCTGGTACGACCGGTTGACCAGGCCGCCGATCCAGGAGGCGAGGTCGTCGACGCGGGCCTCGGAGGCGCCGGTGCGGGTCTCGGTCTCGTCGAGGCAGCCGCCCTGCCAGGCACGGCTGGTGACGGCGGCGAGCTCGTAGCCGCCGTTCTTGGCGCGCAGCGCCGGGGCGCCCGCGTCGCCCTTGCAGACGGTGTCGGCCGCGGTCTTGGCCGTGAGGTCGACGCCGCCGGCCGTGACGGCGGAGGCGGTGAGGGCGGCGCTGTGGGGCGCGTCGGGGATCCAGGTGGTCGCGGTGCGGCCGTAGCCGGCGACGGTGAGGTCCTCGCCGGCCGTCGGCGCGGTGGCGCCGACGGCGATCGGGGTGATGTCGTACACCGGCGCGGCCAGGCGGGCCATCACCAGGTCGCGGTCGGTGCGGGGAGCGAACTCGGTGACCTCGACCGTGTGGCTGCCGATCGCGGCGGTGGTGCGGGTGCGGGGCAGGCCGGACGGGGCGGTGGTGAGGTCGGCCGGGTTGCCGGCGATGCAGGCCGCCGCCGACAGCACCCACTGCGGGGCGACGAGCGTGGCGGTGCAGGCGCGTGCGCCGGGGTGGCCGGGCCGGCCGACCGTCAGCGTCCCGACCGCGGGGAAGGCGCTCGCGGGGGCCTTCACGGCGGGGCCGTCGGTGGCGGTGAGTTCGAGCAGCGTGGTGGAGTCGCCGACGCTCTCGCCGACCGGGGTCCAGGCGTTCTTGGGCACGTCGAGCGTGGTGACCTTGCCCGCCGTGTTCAGCGTGGCCTTGACGCTGTGGTCGTCGCCCTTGATGTTGTAGACGCTCGGGATCTCCAGCGCCAGGTAGCCGGTGGGCCCGGTGATCCGGAAGCACACCTCACTGGGGTTGGCCGACCGGCTGAACAGCTGCACCAGGCCCGGGCCCGAGGCGCAGTCCGCGAGCACGACGTGCCCGTCCCCGGCCTTGAGGGTGATGTTGTGGTCCGCGAGGACCTGCGCCGCCCCCGGGTAGGAGTAGTCCTCCACCACCGCCGGCGCGACGGCCTCCGCAGCCGAGGCCGTCACCGCCGGAACCGACCCGGCCATCACCGGTATCGCCACTGCCAGGCCCACGGGCCAGGCCAGTCTTCGAATCCCGCGCACAAACTCTCCCGAAAAGGACATGCCTCTGGGAGACGCCAACGCCCCCCAGAGCTGGCAAAGAAAAATGATCAACCGGACGGTATCGGCTCTTATCCGTGCACGTCAAAGCGTAAATCCGCACCTATACGGCACATCTGATGCCCATTTACACAAAATCTCCAGGCCGCGTCCCGCCCCCGGGAAACACCGCCCCACGCCCACGGATCATCCCGGTGAACCCGCGCCCGGCTGCCGCCGTCACAGCGCGCAGCAGCCGTCCCGCCGCAGCGCCCGGCCGATCGCGTACCAGTCCACGTCCGAGGACGAGGACGCCGCCGCAGCCGCCGCGAGCGCCGCCGCCCGCGCGCCCTGCCCGCCGCCGCCCACCAGGTCCGAGGGCCGGTACACCACCCCGTCGCGCATCACCCACGCCGTGCGCACCAGGTCCGCGAAGTCGTGCAGCGGGTCCCCGTCCACCACCAGCAGATCCGCCAGCTTGCCCTCCTCCACCGTGCCGAGGTCGTCCTCCACGCCCCACAGCCGCGCCGGCGCCACCGTCGCCGTACACAGCGCCTGCGCCGGCGACAGCCCCGCGTACCGGTGCAGCGCCCGCAGCCCCAGGTGCACCTGCAGCCCGACCGGCGTGAGCGGCGCGTCCGTGCCCATCGCCAGCGCCCCGCCGTCGGCCAGGATCCGCTGGTAGACGGCCATCTCCCGCTGCAGGGCCCGCAGCTGGTCCGGCGTCGGCGCCACCTTCGCCTGCTGCCCCACCACCGCCGCGTCCCACGGCGGCATCAGCACCGTCACCCGGGCGTCCGCGGCCAGCGACGGATCCTCGCCCACCAGGCACAGCGCCGAGAACGGGGTGATGACGATCGCGAAGTCCCCGCCCCGGTAGACCTCGTGCACGTCCTGGTAGCTGCGCCCCGTCGGCGAGGACACCCGCCCGTACTCCTGGCGCTGGGTGGCCTGCAGGTGCGTCGTCAGGTCCTGCCCGACCTGCGCCCCGGGCGTCAGCAGGTGGCTGCCCGACGGCACCCCGAGTTCGTGCGCCACCCGCGCCGCCTCGGCCATCGTCGAGGCCGGCGCCCGCACGTACGTCTTGACGAAGTCGTAGTCGAGCGCCACCGCCCGCTCCAGGCTGCGCCGCACCCCCTCGGCGGTGCGGTGGGCGCGGCCCATGCTGTACGCGACGCGGCCGCCGTCGAGCAGCTCGCCGGTCGTCAGGAACCGCGGCCCGTCCATCACCCCGGCGTCGACGGACTCGCGGATGCGCGCCTGCTCGTAGGCGAAGCCGCCCAGCGAGGCGGTGCCGGTGACCCCGTAGGCGAGGTTCAGGCGCAACTGCCGCCCGCCGTAGGTGTTCTGGTACGGGTGCGTGTGGGAGTCCCACAGGCCCGGCAGCACGGTGCAGCCGGTGGCGTCGACCAGCCGCTCCCCGGCGCGGCGCGCGCCCGAGCGGTGCGGCTCGACGGAGGTGATGCGGTTGCCGGTGACGACGATGTCGACGTCCTCGCGCACCTCCTCGCCGGTGCCGTCCCACAGCCGCGCGGCGTGGATGCGCGTGACGTCCGAACGCGGCGGCACGCTGCGGGCCGTGCGCAGGGCGAGCCGGACGGTGCTCGGCCCGCCCCCGTCGCGGCCGATCAGCCGCAGCCGCCCGCCCGACAGGTACAGCAGCCGCTGGGAGTCGCCCGACCAGGACGGGTGGTCGGCCGGCTCGTCGGTCAGCTGCCGCGCCTCGCCCGCCGGCGTCCCGTCCGGGCCGACCGGCAGCACCCACAGCGCCGACTCCACGACCAGCGCCAGCCACCCGCCGTCCGGCGACCACACCGGGCCGCTGTCGCACCGGTCGGCCACCGAGGTGTCCGGCAGCGGCAGGAACGCCTTCGCGCTGCCGTCCCGGGTGTCGATCACGCGGACGACGTTGTAGCCCTCGCGGAAGCGGTGGTTGAGCCGGTTGCGGTCGCACAGCGCGATGTAGCGTCCGTCCGGCGACCAACTCGGCCGCCCGGGAAGGCCGTTGCCGCCCAGCGGGGCCGCCGGTTTCGTCTCGGTGCCGGTCGCGAGGTCGACGACCAGCAGGTTCCCGGTGACGTCCTGGCAGGCCAGCCGGGTGCCGTCGGGCGACAGCGCCGGGTTGAACCGCCCGCCGCGCGCCAGGACGGTGTCCTGCCCGCCCTCCAGCGTCAGCCGGTGCACGGCGCTCAGACCGTCCCCGCCCGCGTCCCCGCCCGTGGGCCCGTCGTACACGTACACCACGCTGCGCCCGTCCCTGCTCCATGAGGGCATCTGCACGTAGTGGGCGGGGGAGGCCTGGAAGAGCTTGCGCGGCCGCCCGCCGATGGGCGCCAGCCACAGGGCGTTGAGCGCGCAGAAGACCACCGAGCGGCCGTCGGGGGAGAGCGCGGGCAGGTGGACGCCGCGCACGTCCCGCTCGTCGGTGGAGTCGAAGTCGCGCGTCTTGCGCCGGTAGCGGGGGCGCGGCACGTCGAGCCGGGCGGTGAACGGGATCTCCTTCGCGCCGTCCAGCGCGGGGGACCGGTCGGTGAGGCGGCCGTCGGCGAAGTAGACGAGTCCGCCTTCGGGCGTCCAGCACGGCGGCAGCGGCGAGACGTCCTCCGTGCCGGAGACCACCCGGCCGTCGACGGCCAGCGAGCAGCTCACGGACTGGTAGGAGGTGGCGGCCGAGGAGTCGCCGACCCACACGTACGCCAGGCGGCCGTCGCGCGAGAGCGCCGGGCAGACGATCGTGCCGCTGTCCACCGTGTGCTGGACGGTCACCGGTCCGCCCGCGGCCGGGACGGCGGCGATGGTGCGCCCGCCGGCGGCGTCGGCGCGCACGAACAGGATCCGGTCGCCGTCCGGGTGCCACGCGGGGTCGTAGTCCTCGACCCCGGTCCGGTCGGTCAGGCGGGCCAGCCGGCCGGTGGCGACCTCCAGCGTCCAGATGTCGTACGAACTGCCGGCCACCGCGTCGCCCGCGCGCTCGGAGGAGAACGCGAGGAAGCGGCCGTCGGGGGACCAGGCCGCGCCGCGGTCGTCCCACGGCCCGGAGGTCAGCTGTCGCAGGTTCGACCCGTCGGGGGCCATCGTCCACAGGTGGAACCCGCCGCCCTGGTAGGCGCAGAACGCGATCGTCGCACCGTCGGGCGACCACGTCGGGCGCGTCGGCTCCAGCCCGGGGGCCGTGAGCGCGCTCGCCTCGCCGCCGCCGCGGGCGAGCGCCCACAGGACGCCCTGGACCTCGGCGACCATCCGCTGCCCGTCGGGCGACAGGGCGGCGGAGGCGTTGGTGCCCGCGGTGAACGCCAGTGTCCGCGACCGGCGTCCGTCCTCGCCCTGCCCGGTCTGCCCGCCCTGGGCGGCGGCGGACGGCGCGAGGGGCCCCAGCGCCGCCCCGGCCCCCGCGAGTGCGGCCGCCCCGATGAACCCCCGCCGACTGAAGCCCGACACGTTCTCTCCTTCTCGCACCCCGAACGGAAGCCCCCTGCGCCGGCCCGTGACCACGCCTGAACATCCGTGTTCACGCGCCGGGCGGGCCGAACCACGAAGTTACCCGTCTTTCTGTCGACGTACCGTCAAAATCGGCTCCATCCCGAAGAATTCACGGGCATCCGCCGCCCGGTTCGCCGCGCGAGGCGGCAGGATGAGAGCCATGGCATTGTCGACGGCGTTCACGGAACTGGCAGGCGTGCGGCACCCGATCGCGCTCGCGCCGATGGGCGGCTCGGCCGGGGGCGCGCTGGCCGCGGCCGTCGCGCGCGGCGGCGGGTTCGGGATCCTGGGCGGCGGGTTCGGGGATCCCGAGTGGCTGGCGCGCGAGGTGCCGGTCGTCGCGGCGACCGGACTGCCGTGGGGCGTCGGCTTCCTGACGTGGGGGATCGACGCCGCCGCGGTGGAGCGCGCGCTGGCGTACGGGCCCCGGGCGGTCATGCTCTCCTTCGGCGACCCGGCCCCCTACGCGGAGCGCGTGCGCCGGGCGGGGGCCCTGCTGATCCTCCAGGTCACCGGTCTGGAGGAGGCCCGGCGGGCGCTGGACGTGGGCGCCGACGTGATTGTGGCGCAGGGCACCGAGAGCGGCGGACACGGGGCGCTTCGCGGGCGCTCCACGCTGCCGTTCGTGCCCGCGGTGGTGGACCTCGCGGGAGCGGTGCCGGTGCTGGCGGCCGGCGGGATCGCCGACGGCCGGGGCGTGGCGGCGGCGCTCGCGCTGGGCGCGGCCGGGGCACTGGTCGGCACGCGCTTCCAGGCCACCGCGGAGGCCCTGGTCGACCCCTCGATCAGCCGGGCGATCGTCGAGGGCCGCGGCGAGGACACCGAACGCAGCAGCGTGCTGGACATCGTCCGCGGATCGCAGTGGCCCGCGAAGTACCCGGCCCGCACGCTCGGCCACCCCCACCTCGACCGCTGGCGCGGCCGGGAAGCCGAACTCGCCGCCGACCCCCGCGCCCGCGAGGACTACCAGGCCGACGTGGCACGCGGCGCGGTGCCCCCGCAGCCGGTGTGGGCCGGCGAGGCCGTCGACCTCATCACCGACCTCCCCTCGGCGGCCGACCTCGTCCC
Organism: Kitasatospora sp. NPDC001660; assembly: GCF_053596725.1. Classification (NCBI taxonomy): domain Bacteria; kingdom Bacillati; phylum Actinomycetota; class Actinomycetes; order Kitasatosporales; family Streptomycetaceae; genus Kitasatospora; species Kitasatospora sp. NPDC001660. The sequence goes on from NZ_JBSFGU010000041.1 coordinate 7,695, forward strand.
CGCCCTGGCCGCCCGGGCCGAGGACGCCCTCACCCGCGCGGGCCGCCGCTGACCGGCCCCTCAGGTCGGGCGCAAGGGAGAAGCAGCGAAATTGCGAAACCCTTGCTTTTCCTGCGGCTAAGCCCCCGGCATGCCGGGGGCTTCCTCACCCTCCGCCGACTCGACCCCAAAGGCCAAGCACCAGCCTGACCCTCTACCGGGCCCTCGGCCAGATCCAGGACATGCTGAGCTGCTGGACCGGTGTCTGCAGCACCTGCCAACGCCCGCTTCCCACAAGACGATCCACAGGCCGCACTCGACAGCCTGCTCCAACCTAAAAAACTACTACTAGTCGGCTCATCGCCTTGGTATCAAGCCATGATGTTTCATCAGCTTTGTCGCTAAAGATATTTGATGTTTCATCAGTCCAGTCGTGGAATGAACCATCCTCGGAGACTGGTATGTTCCAGGCGTGAACCGCGACGCCAGAGCTCTCGTCTCCCGCCTCGGCCGGCCGCTTCGGCTTATCGTCACGGGCGGCGGAACCGGCGGGCACACCTACCCGGCCCTCACCGCGATCCGCGCCCTGCGCTCGCGACTCGCCGACGCCGGCGGCGCCCTGGACGTTCTGTGGATCGGCACCGCCACCGGCCTTGAAGCAAAGGTGACTGCCACCGAGGGCATTCCGTTCAGGACTGTCGCCACCGGGAAGATCCGGCGCTCCGCCAACCCGCTCAAGCTGATTTCGCCCGCCAACGTCAAGGACATGGGGCGCGTCCCGCTCGGCGTCGCCCAGGCCCGCTCCGCGGTCGCCGACTTCGATCCGGACGTGGTGCTCGGCACCGGAGGCTACGTCGCGGTGCCGGTCGGAATGGCCGCCCGGATGTGCCACCGGCCGTTGGTTGTCCACGAGCAGACCGTCCGACTTGGCCTGGGCAACCGGGCTTTGGCCCGCATGGCGACCCGCGTCGCGGTCTCCTCCGGGTCCACGCTGCAGTTCCTGCCTGAGGGCGCCCGCGCCACCGCCGTGGTCACCGGCAACCCAGTGCGTCCCGAGGTGCTGTGCGGCCACGGCGACAAGGCGGTGCAGGCGCTCGGCTTGTGGGGCTTCGACCGCTCCCTGCCGACCGTGTACGTCACCGGCGGCGCTCAGGGCTCGCAGCAGATCAACGAGCTGGTCAGCGAGATCCTGCCGTGGCTGCTCGGCCACGCGAACGTGGTCCACCAGTGCGGGCCAAGCCACGAGGAAGGGCTGCGCACCCGGGCGGCTTCCCTGCCGGAGCACCTTCGCGGCCGGTACCTGGTGACCGGCTTCGTCGGACCGGAGCTGCCGGACGTCCTCGCACTGGCGGACGTGGCGGTCTCCCGCAGCGGCGCCGGAACGCTCGCCGAGCTGACCGCGCTCGGCAAGGCGGCGGTGTTCATCCCGCTGGCCACCAGCGCCGGAAACGAACAGGAGCACAACGCCCGGCACCTCGCGGACGCCGGCGCAGCCGTCGCACTGATCGGCCGCGCCACCCCCGACACCCTTCGGGACGCGATCGTCCCGCTGCTCACCGATCCGGCCCGCCGCGCCGAGATCGCGCGGCGGGCCGGTGAGCACGGTCGGCCGGATGCGGCCGAGCGGCTGGTGGACGTGCTGTTGTCGGTTGTGGACCGCTAGTCGTTCAGGTCCAGCAAGTGCCGGACGGCACCGGCCTGGATGGTGTCCACGCACGCCTGGTAGGCCTTGTAGTCGCCCTCCCAGGGGTCCGGCACGTCCTCGCCCTCGATGTACAGGCGCAGCTTGTCCGCGTTGGGCGTGCCGCTCAGCATCTCCTGCAGTTCGCCGAGGACCTGGTGGTCCAGCGCGAGGACGGTGTCCGCCCAGTCGATCATGTGCCGGTTGGCCTTCACGGCGACGTGGTCGCGGATGTCGTACCCGGCCTCGGTGGCGGCGCGGATCGCGTTGGTGTGTGCGGGCCCGCCGACGTGCCGCTCGCGCATCCCGGCCGAGCGGACCTCGACCTTGGTGCCGCCGGTCTTCGCCAGCACGGCGGCGGCGATCGGCGAGCGGTTGTGATTGCCGAGGCAGACCACCAGGATCCGGTGGCGTCTCGGGTGCCGGTATTCGTCTCCCACTGCGGGCTCCTTCGTCTTGGTCATGCGGCGGCCTTGATCGCCTGGGCGAGCGCGCCGACTGCGTGGATCACGGTGTGGTAGGTCAGGGCGGGGTGGAACGGCAGGCCGAGGATCTGGCCGCCGACCGCCTCGGTTGCGGGCAGGTCGCGGTGCCAGGCCCCGAAGGCGGGTTGCAGGTGGTTGGGCGGGTAGTGCACGGCCACGCCGATGCCGTTGTCGCGAAGGTGCCGGAACACCTCGTCGCGGTTGCGGTCCAGGCGCACCACGCAGTTGAACGGGACCGAGCAGGACACGTCGACGTCGACCAGGTGCGCGCCGGCGACGTCTTCGAGTTCGGCCTGGTAGGTGCGCCACAGGTGTCGGCGCACGGTGGCGGTGCGGCGGAAGTGCTCCAGCTGGGCAAGGCCGATCGCCGCGTTGATCTGGGACATGTCGAAGCGCATCCCAGGGCCCTGCACCTCGTAGGAGGTCAGGCCAGCCCGGGCGTCCTTGGACTGGACGATGCCGAACTGGCGCAGGCTGCGGAGGTTCTCGGCCTCGGCCCGGTTACGGGGTACCAGCGTGCCGCCCTGCCCGGTGGTGAGGTTCTTGATCGGGTCGTGCGAGAAGCAGGTCAGCACGCCGGGGTCGGCGCCGACCATCGGCCCGGCCGGGGTGTGGGAGCCGAAGGCGTGCGCGGCGTCCCTGCGGTGGCGACGCTGTGACGGTGTTGGCCTGGGCGAGGCGGAACACCTGGCCGGTTGCGGCCCGGAATTCGTCCTCCCGGAAGAACTCCTGGAGTTCACCCCGGGTGTCGTAGTGCGCGTTGGGCTCGAAGGCGAACGCCCCCGGAATGTTCAGCGGGCGGGCTTTCATCGGCAGACTCCCGTGACCCGCGGGGTCGGGGGCGTCCCGCCGTCGGCCGTGTCAGTGAGCCTGTCGTGCGGCCTGCTGCCGGCACCTCGTGCGGCGCGATCGGAGAAGTCGGCGGTGTTCGGGGCGGCTGGCAGGTGGGTGAGCGCGGGGCGCTGGTGATGACACATCAGCATGCACCCACTGTCGGGGAGCTCTCACCCTCAGTGAACGGATGGGGTGTATCACTTCCTTAAGTCGCACCGGCGGCGAGTGATACGGCGCGTATCAGTCCTCAGCTGAGGATCACGGATGTCCCGAGAATCGACGAGAGCTTGCGCAACTTGGCCGTGGTCGCGCTGCCTGCGCTCGCCTTCTGCGCGATCACCCCGGGCAATGCCTGATGCCGAGCCCAACCAGGCGCTGCCGAGCACACGCCGAGCAGGGTGTCCAAGGCGGTGTCGGACTGCCGGGTATCGGCCTGTGCGAGCGCCACGTCGAGCATCATCCGGTTGCGCGCCGACGGGGTAAGCGAGCTCGTGTCGCCGATCGACTCGAACAGGCCGAGTGCCTTCGCCGGCCGGCCGGTTGAGACGGAGATACCGATCGCCTGCGCGGTGACCGTCGCCGGACCGAACGCGGTCCCGTTGACGGACACGTCCTGGCCCATCCGGGTCGCGACCGCGTGCCCTTGCGACAGGAGGTCGTCTGCGCAGTCCACGTCTCCCTGGCGGGCCGCGACGACCGCGGCGAAGGTGACGTGCCACCCGTAGGTGGCGAGGCGCGTCAGGTCCCGGTCCCCGTAGCGGGGCTCGATGGACTCGTACGACAGACGGGCGGTCTCCTCGGCCTGGTCAAGGCGGGCGTCCCGCATGTAGATCCACGACCGGCCGGACGCGATCATCGCCTGGCGGACGATGTCACCGGCGTGGTCGGCCTGGTGCTGTACGTGCCCGATCCCGGCGTACGCGAGATCTCGGGCGCCGAACTGGTTGGCGACATAGGCGGAGAGCCGGTAGGCGTCCGCGAGGATGCCTGCTGCTGTGCTCCGTTGATCAACTGGCGCGGCTTTCAGCGTGGCGGCTGCTTCGCGCAGCGCCGGGGCCACGCGCACTCCGGCGCCCACGAAGTCGCCGGCGCGGTAGGCCTCCCATGCGGCGGCGAGGCCGGCCGCCAGTTCGGCCGAGGGGGGCGGCTGTACATCGACGCTGACGCCCGCAGCCGTGTCGTGGACGGCTCGCGACAGCTCGCGCATCATGGCCCGGTCGGCGCCGTGCATCGCGCGGCGGGGAGCCTGCTGGCCGAGGACCACCGAGACGTCGGCGTTCAGCGCGGCCGAGATCCGCAGCAGTGTCTGCAGGCTTCCGCCGAGATCGCGCTCTGCCTTGCGGATCGTTGCCACTGACAGGCCTGAGGCTTCGGCGAGTTGCTCCTGCGTCATGTCCGGGCCGCGCAGAAGCTTGATGCGTTCACCGGTGGTGTAGTCGGTCCACTGCGTCATCATGGGTCCCTTTCGGGTGCACGGCCGTACTCGGACGGTACCCGCTCCTGGATTCCCGGACAGCCATGGCTGGGGAAAATCGGCCTTGGCCGGTTTGCGGCTCAGCTCGACGCCGGGCCGTGGTGCTCGGCGACACCGGCCTCGACCTGGCCGGCGATGCGGTCAACGTGGTCGGCGGCCTCGGCGAGCACCCGCGCGGGCCGCCGCTGACCGGCCCTCACGCCGGGCGGAGCTCATCGAGGTGCTCACGCGCCCACGCGCAGGCGACGTCCATCGGCCCGAGCAGCGAGCGCCCCAGCGCGGTGAGGGCGTACTCGACGCGCGGCGGGTTCTCGTCGTACGCGGTGCGGGTGATCCAGCCGTCGCGCTCCATCGCCCGCAGCGTCTCGGTCAGCACCTTCGGCGCGACGCCCGTGAGCGGCACCCTCAACTCGCCGAACCGGCGCGGCCCGTCCTCCAGACAGCGCAGGACCATGCCGCTCCACTTGTCACCGACCCGGATCGGCATGCGGTGGCTGCAGTGGGGATCGAACATGTCGGCGCTCAGCGGTGCGGTCATACGCCGACGATAGAGCCGGTTCCGTTGAAGTAACCGGCCACCTCCCCCCTACGGTCGCCTCCTGACACCCAGTTGTTCCAGGGAGGAACCATGTCGAAGAAGATCGTGATTTTCGGGGCGGGCGGGCGCGTGGGCCGCGCGGCGGTGGCCGAGGCCGTGCGACGCGGCCACGCCGTGACGGCGGTCGTGCGCGCCCCGGCCTGCCACGCGGAACTCGCCGCGCCCGGCGCGGTGACGCTCGTGCGCGGCGACGCGACGGACGCCGGCTCGGTGGCGTCGGTCGCGGCCGGGCACGACGCGGCGCTCAACGCCTCGGTGCGCCTGGACGTGCCGTCCGAGGAGTACTTCACGGCCGCCGCCCGGGCCATGGCCGACGGCCTCACCCGCGCCGGGGTGGGACGGCTGCTGGTGCTGGGCATCGCGACGACGCTGGAGGTCACGCCGGGCGTGCGGATCATGGACGACCCCCAATTCCCCGAGGAGTACCGGCTGTTCTCCCAGGGGCACGTCGCCGAGTTCGAGCTGCTGCACGCCACGGCGCCCGACCTCCACTGGCTGATGGTCGTCCCGCCCATGGACCTGAACCCGCATGCCCCCACCACCGGCCGCTACACCAGCGCGGTCGGCACAGTGGTGGGGGAGGGCCGGATCTCCCACGCGGACCTGGCGGTGGCACTGCTCGACGAGATCGACACCCCAGCCCACAGCCGGGTGCAGTGGGCCGTCTCGCACTGACCGCGACCCTCCCCAACGGATCCTGACATCTGGCAAAGACACGGCCATGATTGACTGAGCGTCGACAGTTCAGGAACCGGGGGCGGAAAATGACCGACGACCAGCGCGTCTACATCGTGACCGGCGGCGGGACGGGCATCGGCGCCGCCACCACCCGGCTGCTGCGCGCCGCCGGCCACCAGGTGGTCGTCTCCGGCCGCCGGCCCGAACCGCTGCGCCGCATCGCCGAGGAGACCGGCGCCGTCGACCACCCCGCCGACATCGGCGACCCGGACGCCGTCCGCGGCCTCGTGGACGCGGCCCTGACCGCCCACGGCCGCCTCGACGGGCTCGTGCTCAACGCCGGCATCGGCGTCGGCGGCGCCGTCGGCGACCTGTCCCCGGAGGACTGGGAAGCCGTGATGAGGATCAACGTCACCGGCCCCTTCCTGCTCCAACGCGCCGCCCTCCCACACCTGTTGGAAACCCGCGGCGCCGTCGTCGCGGTCGCCTCGGTCTCCGCCCTGCGCAACGGCCGGGGCAACGCCGCCTACGCCACCTCCAAGGCCGCCCTCCTCCAGCTCTGCCGCTCCCTCGCCGTCGACTACGGCGGCTGCGGGCTGCGCGCCAACATCGTGTGCCCCAGCTGGATCCGCACCGACATGGCCGACCGGCGCATGACCCGCTTCGCCGCCGAGACCGGCCTCGACGGCCCCGACGCCCTCGACACCGCCTACGACGCCGCCACCCGGCTGCTCCCGGCCGGCCGCCCCGGCGCCCCGGAGGAGGTCGCCGAGGCCATCGCCTGGCTCCTGTCGCCCGCGGCCTCCTTCGTCAACGGCGCCGTCCTCACCGTCGACGGCGGCGTGACGGCCGTCGACCCGGGCACCATCCCGTTCGACTTCCACATCGAACCGCGCATCCCGCAGGCCTGAGCCAACACCCTTCCTGCGGAGGGACGTTCACCCCGAGCGGCCCGTTCGGCCCAACCGAACCCCGCGCAGGAAGTCGGCCCCGCCGACTTCCCACTCACCGCGCCCGGGTTCAGGCGGCCCGTTGGCCGTGGAGGAGGAGGGGGACGGCGCGGTTGGCGAGGGCTTCGGTGACGCGGGCGGCCTGGGCGGGGGCCATCGCGTGGGCGAGTTGCTTGACGGGGACGAAGCGCGCGCCGAGCAGGCCGCTGCGGTGCTGCGGTGGAACGGTGAGTTCCTGGGTGGTGGTGCCGCCGTCGAAAACCAGGTTCAGGCGCTCCAAGTACCGGTCGGCGGGCGTGAAGTCGACCGCCAGGATATGGGTCAGGCGCCGGACGATGCCGCCCTGGTCGGCCAGGTGACGGGCGGCGGCCTCGTGCGGCGGCTCGTTCGGGCGGGCGGCGCCACCGGGCAGGATCATCCCGTCCATGTAGTCCGGGTCGACGAGCAGGACATCGCCACGCGGGTTGCGGATCAGGACGAGGCAGCCGAGCCGGCACACCGGCGGCTTGGCGAGGAGACGGGGGTCGCGCACGGGGGTGCTACTTCCTGTTGGGGGAACGCCAGTTGAAGCCGGCGAGGGGGAGGCGGCGAAGCACAGCCACCAGAGGAGACGGGCGGCGAGGTCAGTCGTCACAGGCGGTCAGGCGCTCGTAGTGCAGGCCCTTGCGGAGCAGCTCGACGATGCGCACGACGTCGTCGATGCGGGCGGCACCGAGGCTGATCAGGTAGCAGCCGGTGCGGCGCCCGTAGTCCCAGTCCACGTCCAGTGACGGCAACTTGGCACCGCCGAGGGCAAGGACGGCCGCCAGGTCGTCGACGACGAGGGCCGCCTCCCGCCGCTGCTCGGCGGTCGCACGGCTGAGGACGGACCCCATCACACACCGGTCCTGGGGTGCACCTCGAACTGCCGCCAGGCCGAGAAGGCGGCGTGGAACGAGGTGAACGACGCGAGTTCACCCGAGGAGCCGCTGCGCAGCCACTCCCCGGTGATCTCGTTGCGCACCCGGTAGCGCCGCGCGTGCGGGTCCCACCGCACCCCGTACCCGTGGGACTTGGCAGGATCGGTTGATCTGGTGTCCATGAATGATCACTTTCCTTGCAGGCGTGTAGCCACGTGCGCCGATCCTCGATCGACTTCACTGTCCGTGGCTCAAGCGTCGCTCACCGCAGGTACGCTGACCAGCGTGGACGTGTGCCACGATCCGGCTGGACACACTGGAGGGGCGCCATGGCGTTCGTGCCCAACGACTTGGACCCCGGCCGTTCGGCCCGCGACCTCTTCGGCTGGGAGATGCGCGAGCATCGAAGGCGCGCCGACCGTATGTCCCTCGACCAGTTGGCACAGATCCTCGGTTGCTACTCCAAGGGGCACCTGGCCCGGATCGAGCGGGCCGAGTCGATGCCTCCTCCCGAGCTCCCGGCCGCACTTGATGCCGCGTTCGGCACGGACGGCTTCTTCGGCCGGATCTACCAGCTGGCCAAGAAGGAGAAGTTTCCAGGCAAGTACCGTGAGTGGTCCGAACTCGAAGCCATGTCGGAGAGCATCGAGGAGTATTCGGCCGCCACTATCCCAGGACTCCTACAAACCCCTGAAGTCGCACATTTCTCCTTGGCGGCAGGCCATCCACATGCGACCCCACAGGAAATCGACGCGAAAGTCGCAGCACGTCTCGACCGCCAGAAGCGTTTGGCCTCCTCGGCACCTCCACACTGCTGGTTCATCCTTGACGAGTCCACCCTCCGGCGACCGGTCGGCAACGCCGCAGTGATGAGACAACAACTCGACGCCATCGCGATGGATCAGCGATCACACATCACCCTGCAAGTCCTGCCGTTCACAACCGGAGCCCACGCCGAGATGGGTGGATCCCTGTTCCTCTACACGGTGCCCGGCCGGCCGACCGTGGTCTGGGAGGAAGGTGCGAGAAGCGGTGAGCTCATCGCAGACGCCGAGGATGTAGCCGCGCGTCGAAGGTCCTACGATCTGCTCAGGGCTATGGCCCTGTCGCCCAGGGAATCCCGGGCGATGATCAGGCGCATCTCGAAGGAGTACGGTCGTGCAGGCGAACCAGCAGGAGAGCTGGCGGAAGAGCAGCCATAGCAACAACGACGGCGGCGCCTGCGTCGAGGTAGACGACGCTCGCCCGGGACGCGTCCGCGACAGCAAGGACCCCGACGGTCCCAGGCTCAATTTCTCACCAGCGGCCTGGCAGTCCTTCGTCACTGCCATCCGCGCCGGCGAGTTCGACGCCCAGTAGCAGCAGTTCCTGTCCACTCCGCCGTACTACCAAGGATGGCACGACATGGCCGATGACCATTCCGGGGTGTGGCTGAGCCGGTACGAGTTCTTCAGCAGCAGCCGCGACGGCACCTTCACCGGGCTGCACCACGTCGTGCTGACCCAGCACGGGAACCGCATCACCGGCCAGTCGCTCCCCGGTGCGTCGTCCAATCCCGATTCCCCGATCTCCTTCGACCTGACGGTCGAGCGGAACGTCGTGACCGGCACCTGGGTCGAGCAGACAGCGCAGGACGGCTACTACCAAGGCGCCAGGTACCACGGAGCGATCCAGCTCCTCATCGATCCGACCGGCCGACGCATGGCCGGCAAGTGGGTCGGCTTCGGCAAGGAGTTCGACGTGAACACGGGCCCCTGGGAGCTCCGCCTGGTCGACACGTCCACGGCCGACGAAACCCTGGCCCGGTACAGCACACCGCCCACCGAGTGACCCCGCGACTCACCACTCGGCCCCGCCGCCCCGAACCCCGGGGCGGCGGGGCTGTTACCTCGGCCGCGCACCCCGCGGCCTGAGCCAACGCCCGCCCCACGGCGGGGCGTTCAAGCCGCGGGCCCCGGGCGGGTGTCGTCCCCGCGCAGGATCATGCGGTGCGTGCGCCGCAGGTCCTGGCCCGGGTAGACGCCGAGGTCGTCGGCCAGACGGCGGCGGGTGCGGTCGAAGACGGCCAGGGCGTCGGCCTGGCGGCCGCTCAGGTAGAGGGCGTGCATCAGCATCGCGGCGACCGGCTCGTTGAGGGGCTGCGCCTCGGTCAGGGCAAACAACTCGGCGACGGCCTCGCGGTGTCGGCCCAGCCGCAGCTGCCAGCCGAGCTTGCGCTGCGCCGTCGCGGTGCGGCGTTCGGTCAGCCGCAGGCGCTCCTGTTCGGCGAGCGGGCCGGGCTGGCCGGCCAGGGGCTCGCCGCGGAACAGCTCCAGCGCCCGGGAGCACAGGCCGACGGCCCCGGCCAGGTCGCCCGCGTGCTCGGCGGCGTCGGCTGCGGCGAGCAGCTCGTCCATGTGCGCGACGTCGACGGCGACCGCTGCGGGCAGCAGCCGGTAGCCGCTGCGGTCGCGCGCGATCGCCGCGTGCGGGCCGTCGCCCGCGCGCAGGGCCTTGCGCAGGCGGTAGATGTAGACGGGCACGACCTTCGTGCCCGGCGGCTCCTCGCCCCAGACGCCGTCGAGGAGTTCCTGCTGGCTGACCGTCCGGCCCGGGTGCAGTGCGAGCGCGGTCAGGACGGCCTGCTGGCGCAGGTGTCCGAGGTCGAGGGGCTGCCCGTCGCGCCAGGCCCACAGCGGCCCGAGCAACGAGATCCGCAGCGGCGGTCCGGGCGCGCGGCGCAGGGCGGGCGGCGGTGCCTGCGGGGCGCTTCGCCCGGTCGTCCGCCGGCGGGGGCCGCGGCCGGGGGAGACCAGGCCGGAGTCGAACGCGTGGACGATGGCGGCGGTGCGGTCGGGCAGGCCGAGCTCGGCGAGGACCCGGGCGAGGAGCCCGGCCACGGCGCGCGGGGGGATGGCGAGGGTGGCGGCGATCTCGTCGTCCTTCAGGCCGCAGCCGACGGCGTAGAGCAGGTCGCGTTCCCGCGGCCCGAGCGCGGCGACGGCCGGCCCGGTGGTGGTCGTGGTGATTGGCATCGTGGCCCCCGGACACTGGATGTCTCCCTGCGGTGGATGCCGTCGATGCTGGTCCGGCCGCCGGGCCGGGGACAGGCCAAGCCACCGGCCATATCCGGCCGGTGGCCGTGGCGCGCTGCCGCCGCTGTCCGGTCCCGTGTCCGGCCGCCGGTGGCCTGCGGTGCGCCGCCGCTGTCCGGTCCCGTGTCCGGCCGCCCGGTCACGGGGCCCGTCGCCGGCTCAGGCGGCGCCGAACACGACCACCGAGTTCTGGCCGCCAAAGCCGAAGTTCTGCTTCACGGCGACGTTGATCGGGGCGGACCGGCCCGTGAGCGGGGTGTAGTCCAGGTCGCAGTCGGGATCGGGGTGCTCCAGGTTCGCGGTCGGCGGCACGTACTTGTCGCGGATGGCGAGCAGCACGCCGACGCTCTCCAGCACCCCGCACGCGCCGCACGCGTGGCCGATGACGGACTTGGGCGCCGTGATCGCCAGGCGCCGCGCGTGCGGGCCGAAGGCGCATTTGACGGCCGCCGTCTCGGCCCGGTCGCCCAGCGGGGTCGAGGTCCCGTGCGCGCTGACCAGGTCCACGGCGTCGGGTTCGACACCGGCGTCGGCCAGGGCCAGCCCGATCGCCTTGGCCGCGACCGCGCCGTCCGGCCGGGGCGCCAGGGGGTGGTGGGCGTCGCAGGTCGTCGCGGCGCCGAGGACCTCCCCGTGCACGGTCGCGCCGCGGCGCAGCGCCGAGCGTTCCGACTCCAGGACGAGGACGGCGGCGCCCTCGGCGGGCACCATGCCGTCCCGGTCGCGGTCGAACGGGCGGGAGGCGGCGGCGGCCTGCGCGGCGGGCCGCTGGGAGAGGGCGTCCAGCAGGGAGAACGAGGCCAGGCACGGCAGGTCTAGCCAGCTTTCCACGCCGCCGACGAGGACGACGTCGGCGGTGCCGTCGCGCACCGCGCGCAGGCCGGCGCCGATGGCGTCGGTGGAGGACGCGCAGGCGGTGGAGATGGTGAGCACCGGGCCGGTGATGTCCAGCTCCTGGGCGACGAGCCCGGCGGCCTGGTTGGGCAGCAGGCGCAGCAGGCCGAGGCGGTCCATGCGCGACCACCCGTCCCGGCGCAGGACCGTCACCAGGCGGGCGGTCTCGTCGAGCCCGCCGCCGCCGGTGCCGACGTACAGGGCACCGGGTGCCGTGCGCAGGCCCGCGTCCGCCCGCGCCTTGACCGCCGCGGCAAACAGCAGCTGCTGGAAGCGCGAGGTGCGCCGCACCTGTGGGGCGGTCAGGTACTGCCGGGGGTCGAACCCGGTGGCCACGCCGCCGACCTGGCAGGGCAGCGGCTGTTCGAGGTCCAGCGCCGAGATCGCGGGCCGCCCGGCGGCGAGGGCGGCCCACAGCTCCTCGGGGGTGGGGCCCGCGCACGACTCGACGCCGATCCCGGTGACCAGGACGCGGTTGCGTCCTCGCGGGGGCGTCACAGCGCCGCCGACACGGCGTCGACCACGTCGCCGATGGTCTGGAGGTCGGAGGTCCTGGTGCTGGTGGCCGCCAGCTCGATCCCGAATTCCTTCTCCAGCGCAAAGAGCAGTTCGAGTGCCTCCATCGAGTCGAGTTCCAGCGCCGGCTGGTCGGGATCGGCGGCGTAGAACAGGACCGATTCGCGGGTGATGACCGGGTGGGATTCGACCAGTTCCGGCCGGATGCGGGAAAGTTCCTCGACGATGACGGGCAGCACTTCGGGCATGACGAACGTCCTTTCCGGAGGTGTTTTCATGGCCGCGTCGCAAGCCGTGTACCGGGCCGGTTGACGTGAATCGGCCCCGTGCACCCGGCGCCGTGCGGGGCGGAATGACGGGCCGACGCTAGCAACGCTCCGAAGGGGGCGACAAGCGATTCGCTTTCCGTGCCGACACCGTCGAACCGCCGACCAGCGAAAACGGTGCCGTTTCATCTTTGCTTCATCGCGGCCGGATAGCTTTGCAGTCCGCACGGGAAATCCCCGCATTCGAGGCGCCCATTCGAGGCGCCCATTCAAGGCGTCACGAGCGATACGAGGAGACCGTCATGACGGTGGTTCGAAGCGCCGGCCCGGACTCGCCGGCCCGTCGCACGATCGCGGGCCGGTGAAGCGATGGAATTCATAGAACTGGGTGACCGCACGACTCCCGCCGGCCGGCTGGTGCTCTGGACGCCGACCGCCCCCGCCGCGGCCTGGGCCGAGGACGTGCGGGCGCCCGCGCTCGTCCACGAGCACCACGTCCGTACGGCGGCCGCACGCGGCGCGCGGCAGGTGGACCCGGCGTGGATCGGCGTGCAGTTTCCCGTCGGCCCGGTCGCGCGGGACCGCCTCGCCCGCGCGTTCTCGGCCTGGTTGCGCACGCACGAGCACCTTCGCAGCCGGCTGGTGCCCACCCTCGGGGGCTGCGCGCGGCACACACTGCCCGCGAGCGCCGTCGGGCTGCGCCGCGAGGAGATCGGCGTCTTCGCCGACGGCGCCTCGGTCCGCCGGCAGATCGAGGCGTTCTTCGACCGCGTCAGCCCGCTGGCCTGGCCGCAGGTGCTCCTCGCGACGGTCGAGGACACGGCGGGCGGGGTGACGGTGTTCGCGGGTGCGGACCACGGCCTCGCGGACGGCTACACACTCGCCATGATCCCCGGTCAGATCCGCGCTCTGCTGGCCGGCGGTACCGGCGGCGTGGCGGGGCCGACCTTCCTGGACTTCGGCGCCGAGGAGCCGGCCCTGGTGGACCGCTCGCCCATGCGGCCCGAACACGCCGACCTCTGGCGGACCCTGCTGCGCGGCGACGGCGGCACGACCCCCGCCTTCCCCCTGCCACTGGGCGCCGACGAGGCCCCGCAGGCGCAGCGCAGCACCGACCGCTGGCTGCTCGACGCGCCGGCGGCCACCCGGTTCGCCGCCGCCTCCCGCGCGGGCGGCGGCACCACGGCGGCCGGGCTGCTGGCCTGCCTCGCGCTCGCGGCGGCGAGGGTCGCGGGCACCCGGCAGCTGTCCGCGGTGACCCTGGCCAACACCCGGCCCGACCCGTGGCGGGCGGCGCCGGGCTGGTTCGTCGGCCTGCAGCCGGTGCGGATCCCGACGGCCCGGGGGGCGTCCTTCGAGGACACCCTCGCCCTCGCCGCCGCCGACCTGCGCCGCCACCGGCCGGGACCGGGCAGCTCGCTCGCGCACGTCCGTCGGCTGCTGGACCGGGAGATCCGCCCCCGGTTCGTCGTGTCCTACCTCGACGTGCGCGGGTCGGAGGCATCCCGCCCGGGCGGGAGGACCGGATGCTGCGCAGCCGGGTCCACAGCCCGGGTGAGGTGTACGTGTGGCTGACCAGGAGCGAGCGCGGCGTGCACCTGACGACGCGTTTCCCGGACACGGCCGTGGCGCGTGCGAACGTCGCGCGTTTCGAGCGGGCCGCCGCGCAGGTCGCCGCTCGCGTCGCCCGCGCCCGACGGGGCGAGGCCGTGCCCGCGCCCGTCCTCGTCCCCGTGTCCGGCCGCCCCCTGGAGGAGGAGATGCTGCCGTGCGGATGACGCGGATTCTCGACTGGCGGCCCGAGCCGGGGGAGGTGGTCGAGTTCGTCCCGGTCGCCGACCGGGCCCCGGTACCGCACGACGTGCCCGCCTCGTACTTCCAGCAGGCGCACCTGCAGCTGGCGGCGGCCCGCCGCGCCGCCGGGGAACGGCAGTCGCCGTGGATGGCCCTGGTGTTCGACCTGCCCGGCCGGGCCGATCTCGACGCGCTCACCGACGTGTGGCAGGCGCTGGTACGCCGTCACGAGGCCTTCCGCACCTGGTACGAGCCGCAGAACGAGCCGCAGAGCGGCCCGCGGAGCGGCGCAGACCTGGCCGGGTTCCGCCTGCCGCCCGAGTCCCTCACCGTCCGCCCGGTGCGCGTGGGCGACTTCACGAGCACCTCGGACCTGCGCGACCACCTGCACCGCCGGATCGACGAGCAGACCGCCGCGGCGGGCCGGCCGGGCCTGCTCGCCGGAGTCGTCCGGCGGGACACGACGTCCACCGTGTACGCCGCGATCGACCACGCCTACACCGATGCGCACTCCATGGCCCTGCTGTTCGACGAGATCCGCACCCGGTACGACGCGGCCCGGGCCGGAGCCGTGCCCGACCCCGCCCCGGTCCCCGGCTACCTGGAGCACAACCGCCGCGAGCGCGAGCGATCCCGCGCGCTGACGCCGGACGCGCCCGAACTCGCCGCCTGGTCGGACTTCCTGGCCGCGGGCGACGGCGGCTTCCCCGGTTTCCCCGTCGACCTGGGGACCGACGGCCACACGCTCCTGGACGGCATGCGTCTGGACTGTCCGGTGCTCACGGGCGGCCAGGCCGAGGCGTTCAGGTCCTACTGCGCCCGCCACAGGGGAGGGTTCGCCGCGGGCGTCTTCGCCGCACTGGCGCTCGCGCAGCGGGAGTTCACCGGCAACGACTCCTACCGGGTGCTCACGGCCGTGTCGACCAGGGCCTACCCGCGGCTGTTCCCGGTGCACGGCTGGCTGGTCAACGTGGTGCCGCTGCTCTTCCGGCTGCCCGCCTCGCCGGGCCTCGCCGGGGCGGTTTGCGCCGCCCAGCAGGGCTTCCAACGTGCCCGCGCGGGTTGGGGCGTGCCGCTGCACAGGGCGCTCGAACTGGCCCGTGGCGGGGGAGGGGTTCCCGTCATCCCGCCGATGATCTCCTACCTGGACGGACGCGGAGCCCCGGGTGCCCACGACTACCCGCGCACGGGCGCGACCGTCCTGACCGGCCCGGACGCCGCCGCCGGCGTGTCGATGTGGTTCAACCGGTTCCCCGACCGGGTCGACCTGGCGGTCACCGTGCCGAACACCCCGCAGGCCGCGCAGGGCGTCCCGAAGTACCTCGACCGCGTCCGCGAGATCATCCTCACCGCCGCCACCCACCCGGCCCGCTGACCGGCGCCCCGCCGCCCCGGTGGCGGCGACCGCCCGCCCGGCGGTCGCCGCCACCACGACCACGGACCGTCACACCCATCACCTATTCGAGTGATTCACGGCATTTCTCGTATCCACCGGTGACTAAGATCCACTCTCTGTGACCGAAACCGAAGTGACCGGAAGTCAGAACACCCCCGCCGCCCGGGAAACGGCCGACGTCGTCATCCTCGGCGCCGGACCGGCCGGGCTCACGCTCGGCAACCTCCTCCAGGCCCGCGGCGTCGACTGCGTCATCCTGGAACGCGCCGACCGCACACACGTCGAGACCCGCGCCCGCGCCGGCTTCCTCGCCGCGAACACCGTGCGGATCCTGGAGCGCCACGGCCTCGCCGACGGCCTGCACCGGCGCGGACAACCCCACGGCACCTGCGAGTTCCGCACCGACAACGGCAGCTTCCGCCTCGACTACGCAAGCCTCGGCCGGGGCGAACAGCACACCGTCTACCCCCAACAGGACCTGGTCACCGACCTGCTGGCGCACTACCTCGCCGCCGGCGGACGCATCCGCTTCGCCACCGAGGCCCTCGCCGTCCACGACGCCGACGGCCCCCGCCCCACCGTCGCCGCGCGCGACACCGACGGCGACACCCACTGGCGGGCCCGGTACGTCGCCGGCTGCGACGGCCGTCACGGCGCCGCCCGCCGCTCACTGCCCCCCGGCACCGCCCGCCACCACCGCGACCACGGCATCTCCTGGCTCGGCCTGCTCGCCCAGGCCCCGCCCAGCCTCGACGCCGTCGGCTACGCCGTCCACCGTCGCGGCTTCGCCGGCCACATGGCCCGCACCCCCGGGATCACCCGCTACTACCTCCAGTGCGAACGCGGCACGGACCCCGACGCCTGGTCCGAGGAGCGCATCTGGGACGAACTCGACCTGCGGATGCGCAGCGCCGACCACCAGCCGCTGCACCGCGGCCGGATCATCCAGCGCTCCGTCATCGACCTCGAATCCGATGTCGTCGAACCACTGCGCCACGGCTCGCTCCTCCTGGCCGGCGACGCCGCGAGCCTGCCCGCCCCCGCCGCCGCCAAGGGCGCCAACCTCGCGGTCCTGGAGGCCGAACTCCTCGCCGACGCCCTGGCCGACACCCTCGCCCACACCGACCCCGGCGCCCTCGACCGGTACTCCCGGCGCTGCCTGACCCACATATGGCGCGCCCAGGAGTTCTCGCACTGGATGATCCAGCTCCTGCACAGCCCACCCGGACCGGACGGCGAATCGTTCTTCCACGAATCCATGCGGCGCTCGCGCCTCGACTCGCTGCGCACCTCGCGCACCTTCCAGGACTGGTTCGCCGAGAACTACGTCGGCATCTGAGCCCCGAACCGAGTCCCGGAAGATCCGTCCCACCCCCACTCCCAGAACCAAGGACGCCCCCTCGATGACGACGACGCCCCCGGACGACGTGACCCGCCTGCGCGCGACCGCCGACTTCGTCCGGCAGCAGGACACCACCACCCTCCTGCCGCTCCTGCTGCCCGGCCTCGACGGCCCGGAACTGCGGGCGCTCGCGGCCCACTGCCGATTCGCCCACGCCGCACTCCTCGTCCTGCCGCCCGACGAGGCGACGCTGCGCGCCCAACTCGCCGCCTGCGGACTGGACCCCGACGCACCGCAGTACCCCAGCGTCGTCGTCCGCGACCGCCTGGCCCGCCGGCACGGACGCGACACCACCGGACTCGACGTCCGCATCCTGCGCCCGCCCGTCCACGGCCCCGGGGAGGAGCCCCGCCTGGTCGAGGTCTTCGCCCTCACCGTGCCGCCCGGCTCGGACCTGGCCGAACTCGCCGCGCACGAACGCGCCCACGACCACGAGACCCACCTCGCCTTCGAGGCCGCCCACCCCGACCCGCTGGTCCTGCACGGCCTGTGCACCCTCCTCACCCGGTACGGCGCGGCCCCCGACGGCGGCGGCTACAACCCCCACGAGGACGGCACCGTCCTCTACTTCACCGCCCCCGCCGACGCGAAGACCGGATACCGGCGGATCGAGCTCTACGCGCCCGGCGACCACCGCGCCATCCTCGCCACCCATCTCCACGACTCCCGCGCCCACCAGCCCGCCGAAACACTCCTGCGCCTGATGACCGGCGCGTGGACCACCCAAGCCCTCGCCGTGTGCGCACAGTTGAAGCTCCCCGACGCCCTGGACACCACCACCGCGACCGGCACCGAGGCACTCGCCCGCGAAGTCGGCGCCCACCCGCAGAGCCTCGCCACCCTCCTGCGCTACCTCGCCATGCTCGGCGCCGTGACCGAGACCCCGGACGGCTTCCGCCTCACCGGGCTCGGCGCCCTGCTGCGCACCGACACCCCCGGCTCGATGCGGTCGCTGGCCCTGATGTACGGCGGCCCGTTCTACCGGTCCTTCGGAGACCTCGCCCACACCGTGCGTACCGGGCAGACCGCCTTCGACCACGTCTTCGGCGAGAACCACTTCGACCACTTCGCCCGCGACCCCGAACTCGCCGAGCTCTTCGACCGCTCCATGGCGGCCAGTTCGCGCATGTTCGAGCCCGTCCCCAACCACCCCGCCGTCACGGCCGCCGCCCAGGCGCCCGCCCCCGGGACCGTCGTCGACGTCGCCGGCGGCAACGGCGAACTCCTCGGCCGCGTCCTGGCCGCCCACCCGCGCCTGCGCGGCGTCCTGCTGGAACGCCCGCACGCCGTCGAGTCCGCCCGCCGCCTCCTCGACGCGAACGGCACCGGCGAGCGCTGCACCTACCGGGCCGGCGACTTCGCCGACGTCCCGGCGGGCGGGGACGTCTACGTCCTGTCCCGCGTGCTGCACGACTGGGACGACGAGCGCTGCCGCGAGATCCTGCGCCACTGTGCCCGCGCCATGCCCGCCCACGCCGACCTGCTCATCATCGAACGCGTCCTGCCCGCCGACGGCTCACCCTCCCTGGCGACCGCCTGGGACCTCCACATGATGTGCAACGTCGGCGGCCGCGAACGCCGCGCCGACCACTACGCCCGCCTCCTCGCCGACGCCGGCCTCCACCTCGTCGACCAGAGCCCCCTCCCCCTGGGCGCCACCGTCCTCCACGCCCGCAAGGCCGCGATCCCCGCAGCCGCCACCGCCCCCGACCCCCTCCCGACCACCGCGGGACGGTAGCCGCAACGCCGACGGCGCCCTCGCGGGGGCGCCGTCGGCATCACCCGGCGTCAGCGCAGGCCGGCGAACAGGTCGTCCTCGGGCAGCGGCGCGTCGGTGGTGTCCCGGACGCGGACGAAGGTCTCCAGGCCCATCAGGTCGGTGAAGCGCTCCTCGCCCATGCGCAGGAAGAAGATGTTCTCGCTCTGGCTCGCGTGCGCGAGCAGCGCGTCGAACTTCCGGCCGCCGAACCCGGTGGTGTCCACCCAGGTGGTGACGGCCTCGTCGGGCAGACCGATCTCCGGTATCTCCCCGGCCGCGGTCGCGGCCTCGGCCTCGGTCTCGACCGGCTGCGGTCGCTCCTGCTCGTCGGCGAACTCGTGCATGGCCTCGAAGAAGCGCCGCATCGTCGAGTGCGGCACGGTGGTCCAGTACACCTTGGGCGTCAGCCCGCTGCGTTCGAGCGCGGCCATGGTGATGCGGTTGGCCTGGATGTGGTCGGGGTGGCCGTAGAAGCCGTTCTCGTCGTAGGTGACGACCACGTCGGGCCGGTAGTGCAGCATCAGGTCGGCGAGGCGGGCGGCGCCTTCGGCGACGGGGGTGCTCCAGAACGAGCCGGGGGCGTCGTTGGCCGCCCAGCCCATCATTCCGGAGTCGCCGTAGTCGAGTGTTTCGAGGTGGCTCACTCCGAGGATCTGACAGCTGGCCTTGAGCTCCTCGCGGCGCAGCGCGGCGACGGCGACCGGGTCGTGCCCCGCCTCGCCCGGCTTGACGCCGCCGGGGCCGTCGCCGCAGGCGCCGTCGGTGCAGGTGACGAGTACGGTGCGGATGCCCTCGGCGGCGTAGCGGGCGAGGATGCCGCCCGTTCCGGTCGCCTCGTCGTCCGGGTGGGCGTGCACTGCCATCAGTGTCAGCGGCCGGTCAGCCATGGGGTCGGTCCTCCGTCGGTCGAGTGAACGGGTCCCAGTGTGCGGCAGGGCCCTGCCGGCGGTCACATGACGTGTCGTCCGGTCTTCCCGGGGCCCGTCGAGCCGTCGGCAGGGCGTCGGGCCCGGCCCGCCCGTTCGCGCGTGAACGGGCGGGCGGTCGCCGTCAGGCCCGGTGGTACTGGACGGGGGCGTGCACCTGCCCGCCGAGGGCGGTGGCGGCGTGGCGCGCCCAGGACGGGTTGCGCAGCAGCTCGCGGCCGATCAGGACGGCGTCGGCCCGGCCGGCGGTGAGGATGTCCTGGGCCTGGGCGGGGTCGGTGATCAGGCCGACGGCCGCCACCGGCATGCCGGTGGCGTTGCGGATCGCCTCGGCGAAGGGCACCTGGAAGTCGGGCGCGGCCTCGATCTTCGCGTCGGGGACGAGGCCGCCGGTGGAGACGTCCATCAGGTCCACGCCGCGGGCCTGGAGCTCCTTGGCGAGGCGCACGGTGTCCTGGAGGGTCCAGCCCTCGCGGTCGTCCTCGGGGTTCTCGGTGAGCCAGTCGGTGGCGGAGACGCGGAACAGCAGCGGCAGTTCCTCGGGCCACACGGCGCGCACGGCGTCGACGACCTCCAGGGCGAAGCGGGTCCGGCCCTCGAACGAGCCGCCGTACTCGTCGGTGCGGTGGTTGCTCGCGGGGGAGAGGAACTGGTGGATGAGGTAACCGTGGGCGCCGTGGAGCTCGACGGCCTGGAAGCCGGCGGCCAGCGCGCGCCGGGCGGCGTCGGCGAACTGCCGCACGATCTCGCCGATCTGCTCCCGCGTGAGCTCGTCCGGCGTGGTGTGGTCGGGGGAGAAGGCGACGGCGCTGGGGCCGACCGGCGTCCAGCCGTGCGTCTCGTGCGGGGCGAGCGCGCGCCCGCGGTCGATCCAGGGGCGCTCGGTGGACGCCTTGCGCCCGGCGTGGCCGAGCTGGACGGCGGCGACGCTGCCCTGTTCCTTCAGGAACCCGGTGATCCGCCGGAAGGCCTCGACCTGGGTGTTGTTCCACAGCCCGAGGTCGTAGGGGCTGATGCGCCCCTCGGGGGCGACGGCGGTGGCCTCCACGATGATCAGTCCCGTGCCGCCGGCGGCACGCGCCGCGAGGTGGGTGAAGTGCCAGTCCGTCGGCACCCCGGCCGCCTCGCCGTCCGGCGCGGCGCTGTACTGGCACATCGGCGGCATCCAGACGCGGTTGGGGACGCTCAGTTCCCGCAGCGTGTAGGGGGTGAAGAGGGTGGTGCTCATGTCGGACTCCCCGCGCATTGATTGCAAATGCACTATCTGCCGAAACAATAGTTGCACACGCAGGTCATTCGCAAGGGCGGGCTTTCCCGGGTGCGGGGAAGTCCGGTGGCGGCGTGAAGGGGACGGCGGAGGACGGCTGCTCCGCCCGGGCGGCAACCGTCAACACGGCGCGACGCCACCCGGTGGCCGCCCCCGGGCGGCGCCTACAGTCCACGGGTGAACGACGATCCCAGCCGCACCAGGGCCGCGAACGAGCTGAACCTCCCGGAGGGCGTGGTCGCGGGAATCGCCATGGGTGCGCTCACGCTGCTCATCCTGTTCCTGGCCTTCGAACTCACGAGAGACAACCCTCCCGACCTGGACCAGTTCGGGCTGTCGGGGATCGTCAGCCTGATCATCGGCGCCCTGGCGAACCCGCAGGGGCGTTGGCAGAGGTGGTACTGGTACGCCCTGCTGGTTCTGACCTTCGCGGGCGCCGTCGCCGGCGCGGTGTTGACCGGGGTCTCGAAGTCGCCTGCGGCCGCGCCGGCGCTGTCCGTGTTCGCGGCGGCGTTCTTTGGCCTGCTGGTGGACGGGGAAAGACTGTCGGTGGGGAGTCCGGGGAAGAAGAAGCCGAGGAGGGCGGCCCACACCCCGTGACCACCGGCCGGTCGCCCCCGGGTGCCGGCTGAACAGCGCGAGGCGGGTGCCGTCGGCCGGCACCCGCCTCGCACCCCCAGGGGAGGGGCGGTCCTCAGCCCGCGTGCGTGCAGAGGTAGAGCCGTTGGGCGCCGCCGGCCTCATCGGCCGCCCGCGCACCGGCGGACGACGCCGCCGCGGCCGGGGTGCCGCCGTACTCGCCGGCCGGCACCTCGGCGCAGGCACTCCGCACCCAGGACTGGATCTCCGCGGCCGTCGTCGTACCCGCAGGCTCGCCACCGCCACCGCCACCGCGCCGACCGCCGCCGCTGAGCAGCACGTACCTCAACTCGCCCTTCCCGACCAGCTGTTGGAACTCCGCCAGGGTCGGCGACGGGGCCGAGCCGCTGAAGCCGCCCATCGGCAGGACCTCCTCGCCCGTCGCCAGGATGAACGGCGAGGCGGCGCTCCAGCCGGAGGCGGCGAACAGGTAGCGGGCGCCGCCCCGGTGGGCCTGCAGGTAGTCGAACAGGGCCTGCTCCTGCGCCGTCAGGTGCTCCGAGGAACCGCCGAACCCGCCGCCGCCCCCGCCGTACTGCGCGCGCAGCGCGGCCGTGGCGGCGGCGGGCCCCTTCGACGCGTGCCGCCCGCCACCACCGTGGCCGCCCCCGGAGGGGCCGACGGTGCCCATGCCCGAGTTGCCGTACGCCGGGCTCAGCACCGAGGACGCCCAGGCGCCCGGCGCGACCAGCATCGCCGCGACGCCCGCCAGCAGCCCCGCCAGCGCGACCCGCCGCCCGGTGAAGCGGCTGAACCCGACCACCGCGAGCAGCGCCAGCGCCGCGACACCCAGGCCGATCACGGTCGGCGCCAGCCACGGCAGGAAGGCGGGGAACTCCCGGGCCAGGAAAGCCGACCAGGCGACGGTCCCGGCGATCGCGGCGGGAAACGCCCACGCCCGCGCGCCGCCGCGGTGGAAGCCCTGCCACAGCAGCACGGTCCCCGCGCCGCTCAGCGCCGCCAGCGGAGCGGCGATCACGCCCATGTAGTAGCTGTGGCCGCCGACACTGCCCGCGCTGAAGACCAGGAAGAACACACCGAGCCAGGTGCCCCACAGGACGTAGCCGGCACGCAGTACGTCGGTGCGCGGCTCGCGCCGCCGCCAGGCCAGCCCGCACACCAGGGCGACGGCGGCGAGCGGGTAGAGCCAGCCGGTCTGCGGGGCGAACTGCGAGCCGAACATCTTCGTCCAGCCGCCGTCGTCCGCACCGCCGCCCTGGCCGCCGCCCCATCCGCCCTGCGGCGAGCCCTGCGCCTGAGCGTTCTGCGGACCCTGGACCTGAGCACCCTGCCCGCCCCGCGCGCCGCCCGTACGGCCCCCGGCCCCGGACCCGTTCCCGGCGACGTGGCCCCCGCCCCCGCCGCCCCCACCGCCGCGCACCGCCTGCACGCTGCCCGTCTGCGCCGCACTCATCCCCAGCGAGGAGAACCGGTTCAGGAAGTTGTAGCCGACCACCATGCTGAACGCCGAGTTGTCCGTCGTACCGTCCACGTACGGACGGTCCTGCGCCGGGGTCACCGTGACGGCCAGTATCCAGGACGCTGAGACGACGACGGTCACCAGCCCGGCCAGGGCCACGTGCCCGATCCGCCGCCGCAGCGCGGTCGGCGCCGCGAGCAGGTACACCGCCGCGAGCGCGGGCAGCACCGCCCACGCCTCCAGCATCTTGGTCTGGAACGCCAGCCCCACCCACACCCCGGCGAGCAGCAGCGGACGCAGCCGCGCCGTGTGGGCGGCCCGCTGCGCCGCGTCCGCCGCGAGCAGGAGCAGCAGCGTGAAGGCGGCGTCCTCGACCGCGGTGCGGAACAGCCCCGCGGCCACCGGCGTCAGCGTGAAGGCCGCGGCCGCCAGCAGCCCCGCGTTGGCCCCGGCCCACCGGCGCACGACCCGGTACAGCACCAGGACGGACAGCACGCCCTCGACCACCTGCGGCAGGGTCAGCGCCCACGGGTGGAACCCGAAGACCCGCGCCGACAGCGCCTGCGGCCACAGGAACCCGGGCAGCTTGTCCAGCGTGATCGTGCCCGCCGGGTCGAACGACCCGAACACGAACGCCTTCCAGCTCTCCGTCATGCTGCGCACCGCGTCGGCGTAGAAGCTGTGGAACTGGCTCCGGTCGATGTTCCACGCGTACAGCACGGCGGCGACGGCCGCGATCCCCAGCAGAGCGGGCCGCGCGTAGCCGGGCTGGTCGTCGGGGGACTTCCACGGGGCTCTGCGGCCACGCGACGGGGGAAGCGGAGCCTCCCTGGGGGCGGTGAGGACATTCATAGCCATGGTCGGCACCTTCGGGTGCGTCCATGAGAGATCCCTTGGAAAGCGCCCCGGTTTGGTCATTTTTATACCTACGGCACACCGATCGGCCCACCCCGCCCCCGACCTGTGAAAGATCGGTGCACCTCCTGGCCGGGGCGGGGCGGCCGGAACGACCGCGCGGCGCCTCAGCCGGGTTGACCGCCCGCCCGTCCGTCCGTCCGTGTGCCGCCCGCCCGCCCGGCGCCGACCAGGAGGGTGCGGACGGCCGCGGCCATGGTGTGCCGCGCCTCCTCGGGGCTCAGGCCGGAGCTGCGCCAGTGGTACCAGGCGCTCCACGTGGTCACCGCGTCCAGGGCGTTGAGCAGGTCGGTCCGGGCGGGCCCGGGGAGCCGGTCGAGCTCCGGGGCGAAGACCTGGGTGAGCCGCAGGCGGGCGAAGTCCAGCATGTGCTGGATGGCCTCCTGGATCCGCGGGGACGGGTTCTCCAGCCGCATGACGGCGAGTCTGGCCGGGGTGACGCCCTCCAGGACGCGGGCGCGCTGCTCGGTGACGGCCGTGACCCGCAGCTCCTGCGGCCCCTCGGTGGGAAGCGGTCTGATCTGGGCCGCGAGCTGCTCCAGGCGCCGGTTGACGGCCACCTCGGCCAGTTCGGCCATGTCCGAGAAGTGGTGGAACACCAGCCGGCGGGAGACACCCGCCCGTTCGGCCACCTTGTCGGCGGGGAAGTGCGCCTGGTTCTCGTCGATCAGCGACAGCATCGCGTCGGCGATCTTCTCGCGGGTCTGCCGTCCCCGTTCCGTGCGTCCGTCGGCGGCGGGCGCGGCGGCTTCCTTTCGCTTCACGTGGGCTCCCCGTCCTCTCGTTGACATTCTTGCACCGCGAGTGCAAGTGTACGCATTGCACGATGAGTGCAATCAGTTTGGCGGGGGCCGGCGTGCCGCCTACCCGCCGGGTACGAAAGGGCAGTTCGCCGCAGATGTTCACCACGGTGGGGCGCTGGTGCGCCCGCAGACCCAAGCGCGTCGTCGCGGCCTGGCTCCTGCTGCTGGCCGCCGCGCTCACCGCCGTCGGGATGCTCGGACGGGTCACCAGCGAGGACGTCTCCATCCCCGGCAGCGACAGCCAGGCCGCGCTGGACACCGCCGCCGGCGCGTTCCCCGGTCCGGCCACCGGCAGGCAGCCGGTCCTGCTGCACACCCCGGCGAGCGCCGCTCCGCTCACCGCCCCCGGGGCCGCCGCGGCGGTCCGCGGCGCCGCCGCTGCCATCGCCGCGGTGCCGCACGTCGTCGCCGTCACCACGCCCTACGACCCGGCCGGCGCTGCGGCGATGAGCGCCGACGGCCACACCGCCTACCTCTCGGTCGAACTCGACGTCTCCGGACGGGAGGTGACACCCGAGACGACCGACGCCGTGCTCGCCGCGGCGGGACCGGCCACCGCCGCCGGCATCGAGGTGACCCCGGGCGGCTACCTGGCAGCGGCGGTCGACCGGGGGAGCACCGGCCGCAGCGAGGCCATCGGCCTCGGTACCGCCCTGGTGATCCTCACCCTCACCTTCGGCAGCCTCGTCGCCGCCGGCCTGCCGCTGCTCGCCGGGGTGGTCGGCCTCGGCATCGCCCTGCCCGTCCTCGGCCTGGCCGGCCACCTGATGGACGTCCCCGAGGCCGGCGAGACCATCGCCGCCATGATCGGCCTGGGCGTCGGCATCGACTACACCCTCTTCGGGCTCACCCGCTTCCGGGACCTGCGTGCCGCCGGGATCGGGATCGAGGACGCGGCCGTGCGCACCACCGCGGGGTCCGGCAAGTCCGTCGCTTTCGCCGGCAGCGCCGTCGTCGCGGCACTGGCGGGCCTGGCCCTCGGCGGACTGCCGCTGCTGTACGCCCTGGCCCTCGCACCCGCGATCGCCGTGGTGACGGCACTGGGCGTGAATCTCACCCTCCTGCCCGCGGTCCTCGTGCTGCTCGGCAAGCGGCTGACACCCGGGCCGGCCGCTCCCGCCCCGGACGGGCGCCCGCGCGGCTGGGGCCGGATCGCCGCCCTGGTCGCGGCCAGGCCGTGGCCCCTGCTGCTGGCCGGCCTGGCCCTGCTCGGTGTCCTCGCCGCCCCGGCGGCCCACCTCCACCTCGGCCAGCTGGACGCCGGCAGCAAGGCCCGCGGGAGCATGAGCCGCACCGCGTACGACCGGATGGCCGAGGCCTTCGGCCCGGGCTCCAACGGCGTGCTCCAGGTCGTCGACGTCCTGCCCGCGCCGGCGCAGACGGGCACGGGGAGCACCGACCCGCGCCTCGCGGCCGTGACCGCCGCGCTGCGCGGGGCCCAGGGCGTCGCCGCCGTCGGCCCGCCCGCGCTCGCCGCCGACGGCCGTACCGCCCGCTGGCAGGTCACCCCGACCACCGCCCCCTCCGACCCCGCCACCACCGCGCTCGTCCACCGCCTGCGCTCGGACGTCCTTCCCGCTGCCGCCGGCAGCGGCCAGGTGCTGCACGTCGGCGGCGCCCCGGCGGCCCAGGCCGACCTCAACGCGCGGATCGCGCGGCGGATGCCGCTGGTCGTCGGCTTCGTCCTGACCGTCGCCGGCCTGCTCCTGCTCCTCGCCTTCCGCTCGCCGGTCGTCGCGGTCAAGGCCGCCGTGATGAACCTGGTGTCGGTCGCCGCCGCCTACGGGGTGCTCGCCGCGGTCTTCCAGCACGGCTGGGGCGCCCGGCTGATCGGCCTGGAGGGTGCCGTCCCGATCCCCGGCTACGTGCCCCTGCTGATGTTCGCCGTGCTCTTCGGCCTGTCGATGGACTACGAGGTCTTCCTGCTCAGCGCCGTGCGCGAGGGCTATCTGCGGGAACGCGACAACCGCCGCGCCGTGGTGACCGGCCTCGCCGCCACCGGACGGATCATCAGCTCGGCGGCCCTGATCATGGTCGCGGTCTTCCTCAGCTACCTGCTCTCCGACGACCCGGTCGTCAAGATGTTCGGCGTCGGCCTGGCCACCGCCGTCGCCCTGGACGCGACCGTCGTCCGCGGCCTGCTGGTGCCCGCCACCATGGTCCTGCTCGGCGACGGCAACTGGTGGCTGCCCCGCTGGCTCGACCGCCTGCTGCCGCACGTCGACATCGAGGGCGACGGCCACACGGACCACCCCGCCCCCGTGGACGGCGCCGCCCCCGAGCTCACGGCCGGGGCCCGCTGAACCTGCTCCCTCCTTCCCGACTCCTCCACCGAAAGCACCTCCCGATGCACCGTCACATCCGCCGCAGCCTGCCCGCCCTCACCGCCCTCGGCCTCACCGCCGGAGCCGCCGTCATCGCGACGCCCGCCGCCCACGCCGACCCCGACTGCGGGCGGGCGCCGGTCCAGTACTCCGTCGACGGCGGCGCCCACTGGACGGCCGGCGCCACGATGCCCGCCGAGTCCGCCACCGTCCAGGTCCGCCTGGCCGGCGAACCGGCCGCGGGCTGCGACTACCACCTCTCGCTGGGCTCCTACGCGACGCAGGGCCCCACCTGGGCCACCTCGGGCCGGCAGACCTTCCTCGGCTGGGCGACCACCACGCTCACCCGCGAGCACTACCGCGACACCCTCGACGTCACCGGCCAACTGCCCCAGTGCTACGGCGAATTGGCCCTCTACGCGGTCGGCGAGAAGTACGACGGCAGCGACAGCGACCACCCGCTGCCGCACTACCCGGACGAGCCGTTCTCCGGCCTGATGATCGCCTCCTGGAACGGCGGCACCGCGTGCGCCCCCACACCGACCGGCAGCCCGACGCCCACCGCCACGCCGACGCCGCACCCGACGACGGCGCCGACCGGCGAGACGGCCGTCCCCGCCCCGGTGACGTCCCCGTCCGGGCCGGCCGCGCCGCCCACGCCCTCGTCCTCGCGCCCGTCCTCCCCCAGGGCCACCGCCACCGCCACGGCCGCCCCGACGCTGGCCGCCACCGGCGCCGACGACGGCCTCCTGACCGCCGCCGCGGTCGGCGCCGCCGCACTGCTCGCCGTCGGCGGCACGGCCGCCTACGCCGGCCGCCGCCGCTGACGCCCCGACAGCCGACGCTGCGCCCCGGGACCGCCCGACCGGTCCCGGGGCGCCGTCCCGTTTCCAGCAACGCACAGCCGTGCTCGACCCGGCCCCCGGAGGTCGGTCCCGTCGATCAGGATCTCGCCGAGCAGTTCCTCCTGCCGCACCAGCCGCCGGACCTCGCCCGCGAAACCCGCCCCCGCCCCCGCCCCCGCCCCGTTCCGTCTCCCGCCGTCGTCGCGGCAGCCTCCCGCACGGCGTCGACGAAGATGTACGGGCAGCCGCCCGCAATAAATCGGTTGGGGCGGCCTGCCACTTGCTGCTACTGTCTGCGCAGCCGTGAGAGAACGCGAGGAGGTGAGACCCATGAAGGCTGTATCCGTGTGGGTGCTCCCCCTTGTCGTCACGGTGGGCGATTGACGTAGGTGTCGCCCGGGAGCGCCTGAGGCAAGGCACTCCCGAGAGGCAACTCCTATGAACTCCACGCATTCCATGCATTCCGCCCCGGACCCGCGCGAGCACACGCCCGCCGTCACGCGCGTCTCCGACACGCAGTGGCAGGTCGTCGAGGACGACCGCGTCATCGGCTGCGGCGACGCCTCGCGCAGGCCCGACGGAAGGCTCTTCATCAGCGTCGACGCCTGGCACGACACGGTCCGCGACCGCATCGCCGCCACGATGCTGGCGGACCTGCCGGCACCGCTGCACACCGTCGTCGACGAGACCGACCGCGAATCGGCGGCCGCCTGGGAGCGGCTCGGCTTCACCACCGCCCGCCGCGAGCGGGGCTACATCGTGCCCACCGACCCGCAGGCCACCGGGCTCGGCCCGGTACGGCCCCCGCAGGGCGTGACGATCGTGCCCGCCGGCCAGGCGCAGGAAGGCCCGCTGCGCGCCCTGGACCGCGTCATCCGCGACGAGGTCGAGGCCACCGCCGGCTGGCGGACGATGCCGGCCGAGGTGCTGCCCCGCCCGGTGGGGACCACCGTGGTCGACCCGTCGAAGTACGCGGTGGCCAGGCAGGGCGACCGGTACGTCGGCCTGCTCCGGCTGGCACCGGTGACCCGCCGGCCGCGGATCGGGCTGATCGCCGTGCGGGCCGAGGCACACCGCCGGGGCATCGCCCGGGCGCTGCTGGCCCACGCACTGGGCGCGCTGCACCACGCCGGGACGGCCTCGGCCTGGGCCGAGGTGGACGAGTCCAACACGGCCGCCACCGCCCTGTTCGAGGGCATCGGCGCCCGGCGCGCGGGCGGCACCCTGGAACTCCTCCGCCGCTGACACCCCGCCACACCACAGCGCAATCCATCATTCGACCGACCAGAAACGAGAAATCGTGACCAAAGCAGCAGGAGCCATCGAAGTCGAAGGCACCGTCACCGAGTGCCTGCGCAACGCGACCTTCAAAGTGCAGCTCCAGAACGGGCACGTCGTGCTCGCCCACATCAGCGGGAAGATCCGCAAGAACTACATCAAGATCCTCCCCGAGGACCGGGTCCTCGTGGAGCTCAGCCCCTACGACCTCTCCCGCGGCCGCATCCGCTACCGCTACCGGTAAGCGACCGGCACGGCCGAGCGATCGGTTCCCGGGCCACCAGCTCCGGCTGGTGGCCCGGCCACCGGGAACCGGCCCCGGGCGCTCGTGATGAGGAGAGCAGGGGCCGCACCAGCCGGGGGTCGGCGAAGGCGGCGCGGACGTCGTCCCCGTCCCCGGCCCGCCAGCGCCCGCCCCTACGCCGTCGGTCATCTGAGGCCTCTCGGTCGGTTGACGTCGTCCGACTGCGCGTCGTCCGACTGCGCGTCGTCCGACTGCGCGCCGGCCCCGGCTGTGGGCTCGGCGAAACCAGCGGCGAAGGCCGCGAAGTCGGCGGTGCGCCAGCGCTGCGGGCGCAGCCGCAGGAGAAGGTCGTCCGTGAGCCGGCCGGCGGTGGCCGCGAGGTAGGCGCGGGCCTCCTGCGGGTCCAGGTAGCGGTGGGCCAGCGCGCCGCGGACGGCCGGCGGCACCGGGTCCTCGACCGCGGCGACCTCGCCCTCGACGCTCACGTAGCGGTAGGGCCGGCGCTCGTCCTGGACGCAGAGGCTGAACCGCCCGGTGGCGAGCAGCAGTTGGCCCTTGACGGTCTCCCGTCCGGTCTGGACGAGGATGTCACCCCCGGGCTCGTAGCCGTACCAGACCGGGACGAGCAGCGGCGCGCGCTCACCGCCCCGGTGGTCGGCCACGCCCAGGACGCCGACGCGCCGTTCGGCGAGGAACAGCTCGCGGTCATGGCTGGACATGGAAATGGACATGCGTCACGGCTCCTTTGCCTACGACGGACTCGGTGCGGCCGTTCGAGTTCGCGAACGATGCATCACTGTCCGTCGCGCCATGACAAAAACCACCCGATGGAGTGACCTCGGCTACTGTCCGACAATGCCCCCTCATATGCAGCAATTCTCACCTAATACTATTAATGCGAATCGGTTGGGCGGCCCCAGGACCGCGCCGGTGAACGCCTCCGGAGCCCCCCGTGGAACGTCGTGCCCCACCCGGGCGGAACCGCGACCTCGCACGGCCCGGTGAAGCGCCCGGAGTCGTGTCGCCCTGGCCCGTCCGCACCGCCGAATGGTTGGGACGCTGTGCGAATCACCCGAATCGTGACCTCACGGACCGCAAGGCCCGGAACCCGCCGTTCACGGGCCGCGTCCCCGCCGGTAGCCGGCGTGCCGTAAGGTGCGGCGCCGCGAAGTCGAGCAGGCAGTGACGGGAAGAGCGCAAGGCGATGGACGACAGACGGACCGAGGGCGACAGACGGACCGAGGACGACAGACCCGGCGGGGACGCCGCCGGCGGCGCCCCGACACCCGAGGACGAACGTCCCTGGGAGCTCCCGGAGTACCACTACGAGCGGGAACTCGGCGCCGGGGCGAGCGGCCGGGTCGTGCTCGCCCGCCACCGGGCCACCGGCACCCCGGTGGCGATCAAACACCTTCGCGCCCCCGCCGCCTCGACCGCGCTGCGCGCGGAGGCGCAGGTCCTCGCCAGGATCGACTCCCCGCACGTCACCCGGCTCTACGAGTACGTGGAGGGGGAGCGGGGCTCGGCCATCGTGATGGAGCTGGTGGACGGGATCGCGCTGCGCGACCTGCTGCGCGCGGAGGGCGCCACCAGCGCGGAGGCCGCCCTGGTGGTGCTGAAGGGCTCGCTGCTGGGCCTGGCCGCCGCCCACGAGGCCGGCATGGTGCACCGCGACTACAAGCCCGCCAACGTGCTGGTCGACACGGCCGGCACCTCGAAGCTGGTCGACTTCGGCATCGCCGTGCCCAGCGGCGCCGACCGCGACGTCTCCGGCACCCCCGCCTACATGCCGCCCGAGCAGTGGGCGGGCGGGCCCGCGTCCCCTGCGGGCGACGTCTACGCCGCGACCGTCACCTTCTTCGAATGCCTGACCGGCGCCCGCCCCTACGCCGGCACCACCGTCGCCGAACTCGCCGTCCAGCACACCGAGGCACCGATCCCGGCCGAACTGGCCCCCGCCCCGCTCCGGCCGCTGATCCTGTCGGGCCTGGCCAAGGAGCCGCAGGCCCGGCCCGACAGCGCGGCCGCCCTCGTCGAGGAACTGGAGGCGGTCGCGGCGGCCGGCTACGGGCCGCAGTGGGAGGAGAAGGGCCGCCGCGACCTGACCGCCCTGGTCGCCCTGCTCGCGCTGCTGCTGCCCGGCGCCCGGGGCGGGGCCGACGGCGGCACCTCGCTGGCCCACACCACCCTCGGCCCGTCCGACGCGGACGCCTTCGCCGACGCGGACGCCGGCATCGGCGCCGACGCCGTCCCGGCCGCCGCGCGACAGCCCCTGACCGGCCGTCTCGGGACCCGTGGCAAGGTGCTGACCGGCGTCGCGGCCGGCGTCATCGCGCTGGCCACCCTGACCACCGTGGCGGTGGCGGGGGCCGCCGACGGCGACGCCCGGACGGTGCTCGGCGGCGCCTCGCCCGAGGCGACCACCAGCCTCGCCGCGCACGACCCGGCGGGCGGCCCGTCCCCGCTCGCGAACACCGGCGGCACTCCGTCCGCCCCGACGGCTCCGACGGCTTCGACGACTCCGACGGCCACCCCGTCAACGACCCCGAGCGGCGCTCCCACCGCCACGCCGACCGGCAAGACGCCCACGGCGCCCGGGACACCGCCCGCCCCCACCGCCCCCGCCACCGGCCCGCAACCGGCGCCGCCCGGCCCCGCCGGACCGGCAGCGGCGCCGCCCGCCCCCGCCACGCCCAGCCCGACCTCCGCCACCACCGCCCCCTCCGCGCCCAGCCCGACCGTCGCCCCCGCCACCCTCACGGTCAGCTCGGTGAACCTGGACTCGCTGGCCTGCGGCGGCCGTTGGAGCCTGACCGCCACGGTCACGGTGGTCGCCCAGGGCGCCGCGACCGGGACCCTGACGCTGAGCTGGTACCACAGCTCCGGCGGGCGCGCGGTCACCGTCGCGACCGACACGGTGACGGTCCAGAACGGCCGCGCCACCATCACCCGCACCCACGACTTCGGCACCGCCGACACCTTCCCGACCTGGGGCGTACGCGTCGCCACCACCCCGGCGGCGGCCCAGCCGGGCAAGACGTCCGCCGAGATGAACGCCTTCCTCTGCAACCCGCCCCGCTGACCGACCCGCTGCCCGCCGCGAACGACCCGTCCCACCCCCGCCCTGGAGAAGCCATGCCCACGCCCCGCCCCGACTCCGCCCCCACCCCGGGCGCAGCCCAGCCCGCCCGGCCCGGTGCGGGTACGGGCGACGGCGAGGCGCCCGGCGTGCCGGGGGAGGCGCGGACGGTCCGGCTGTCCCGCTCGGACCTCGGTGCGCCGGATCCCGAGGCCACGGTGCGCCTTGACTCCGCCTCCGTCCCGGACGCGGACCGGACCGTTCGGCTGGACCGCGGCGCCGCTCCGGTGCCCCTCGGTGCGCCGGATCCCGAGGCCACGGTGCGCCTCGACTCCGCCTCCGTCCCGGACGCGGACCGGACCGTCCGGCTGGACCGCGGCGCCGCTCCGGTGCCCCTCGGTGCGCCGGACCCCGAGGCCGAGAGTGCGACGTTCCTCGACCCCCGGGTCTGGGGCGGGGCGCCGCGCCCGGGGGAGAGCGCCACGATCCCGGAGGTGCCCCCGTCACCCGACGCGGGCGCGGATGCTTCCGTGGACCCCGGCACCACCCGCGCCGACCTCCCGTCCACCGACCTCCCGTCGGACGAACGCCCGTTCGCCACGGGTGAGTTGCGGCGCTTCGGCCCCGGCGTCCCGCCGCAGGCCGCCGCCGCGTGGCACGGCGAGGCGGCCGCGGGCCGGCCGCAGCCCCGCCGGACACGGCGGTGGCTGGTGCCGGTGGCCGTGCTCCTCGCGGTCCTGGCGTTCCTGTTCTGGCGCTTCCACACGCCCGCCCTGGCGGTCACCGCCGTCGGTGTGACCACCGACCTGGCCGGCCCCGGCTGCGGGGGCACCGCCGTGGTCACGGCCGCGGTGGAGACCAACGGCGGCTCCGGCACCATCCGTTACCGCTGGCTGCGCAGCGACGGCACGACCTCGGACGAGATCGTCCAGGACGTCCGCTCCGGCACGCACCACACCGACCTGGTGCTGCGCTGGACCTTCGACGGCCACGGCTCGCTCCAGGCCACCGCCACCCTGGAGATCCTCTCGCCCGCCCCCCGCACCGCGGCCGTCTCCTTCCCCTACCACTGCCCATAGACGGTCCTGGCCGGCCGGCAGCGCGCAGACGAAGGCGACGAAGTCCAGCAGGTGCCGGGAGCCGAACCCGTGGTGCGAGTCGGGGAGGAGGGCGTCGATGAGGTTCGCGCCCCCGACCCCCGCTCCTTCGACCGGTCCCGGGAGGATGACCCGGTGAGTTCTCCCCGCCGGCGCGTCTACCGGATCACCAAGTACGACCCCGCCGACCGGAACGAGCGGGGCGTCTACACCGGGGTGCTGGACTCGGTCGGCGACCACGGGCCGGTCGAGGCCGCCTACCTCGACGCGGTCGCCGCCTTCGCCGAGGACGCCGGCGTGCGGGACCTGGCCGTCCGCGAGCCCCAGGTCGCGCCCGGCTTCACGCACTTCGGCCTGGAACCGGCGGTCGAGGGCCACGGTCTCGCGGGGCTCTTCCCGCCCGACGAGGAGCAGTTCGCGGTCGTGGCCGCCCGGATCGCCGGCGCCCGGGCCGCCGCGGCCCTGTCGGTGTACGTCGACGAGCGCACCCCGCTGTTCACGGCCGTGCTGCCCGACGCCGACGGTGTCGTCCGCGCCCGGTGGCGGACGGACCCGGCTCCGGGCGACCGCGGCTGGCCCGCCTGGACGGCGGGGACGGCGCCGGAGGACCGGCCGGCCGGGAGCACCACCCGGGACGTGTCCTGACGGGCTGCGCCGCCCCGGCCGGAAACCGTCCCGGCGCGCCCCCAAGTACCCCTTTGATCAGGGCAAAAATTTACTTTTCAACCTTAACATCAATGCTGCGCTATCGATTTGATCTACGAATCGCAGGTATGCCAGGCTGCCTTCGGCGCGCCGTTACTGGGAGGTAACTCGGCGTGCCGTTGTCGCGCGGACGCCCGGGGGGACTGACCGGCGTCGCGCGCCGTGGCCGGAGACCGCACCTGGGGGCATCGCGTGCGGGCCTTCCAGCGGCCTGGAAAACCTGGAGAACCTGAAAAGCGGGGAATGGCAATGGGGAATCACGGCACCGACGTGACGAGCTTGCGGAGCGAGCTCGAGGACCTCTGGGAGCGGCGCGACGAGGTCCCGCTGCAGTCCGCCGAGGCGGTGGCCGCCGTCGACGCCGCTATCGGCCTGCTGGACACCGGCCGTGCGCGGGTGGCCGAACTGGTGGACGGCGAAGTCGTGGTGCACGAGTGGCTGAAGAACGCGATCCTGCTGCTCTACAAGCAGGCCTCGCCGCAGCCCTCGCAGTTCGGCCCGTTCCGGTGCGCCGACAAGATCCCGCTGAAGAGCGCGATCGACGGGGTCCAGGTGTCGCCCGGCGCGGTGATCCGGCGCGGCAGCTACCAGGAGCCCGGCGCCGTGGTGATGCCCAGTCACATCGGCATCGGCTCCTACGTCGGCGAGGGCACCCTGGTGGACTCCTGGGTCGGCATCGGCTCCTGCGCCCAGATCGGCCGCAACGTCCACCTGTCCGGGGGCGTCGGGCTGGGCGGCATGATCGAACCCCCCATGGCCAAGCCGGTGGTGATCGAGGACGACGCCTTCATCGGCGCCCGCTCGATGATCTACAGCGGCGCCCGGGTCGGCGAGGGCGCGCTGCTGGGCGCCGGAGCCCTGCTCACCGACACGATCCCGGTGATCGACGCCGCCACCGGTGAGGAACTCGCCCGCGGCGAGGTGCCGCCGTGGACGGTCGCCGTCCCCGCCAGCCGCCCGCGCGAGTTCGCAGGCGGCACCTTCGGACTGCCCTGCCTGCTGGTGATCAAGCACCTCAGGAAGGGCGAGCGCCACGACAAGGCCAAGCTCAACGACGCGGTGCGCACCCAGCCGCCTGCCACGCTCACCCTCTGACGGACCCTGACCGAAAACCCCTGACGACCCCTCAAGGAAAACCCACCCATGCCCGCCACCGGCATCAGCCCGCTCCTGGTCCGTCACCCCGAACTCTCCGAACTCGAAGCCAGGCTGACGGCCTTCCTGGACACCCACCTGCCCGAACCCGTCCGCGAGGGCGACCCCCGCCCCGACTGGCTCGCCCTGCGCGCCCGGGCCGCGGCCGCCGGACTCACCGGCATCGACATCGAATCCTCCGACGAGCCGGGCACCACCGGGCGCGTGGCCCAGGGGATGGCCATGTTCCTCGCCGGGCAGCGCGACTGCGACGCCCGCGAGATCTTCAGCACCGGACACGCCGCGATGCCGCTGCGCCACGGCTCGCCCGCGCTCGTCCGCGACACCCGCGAACAGGTCGTCGGCGCAGGCAAATTGGTGGGCATCGCGGCCAGCGAGCCGCACTCGGGCTCGGACCTGCGGGGCTTTCGCACCGTCCTGGTCGACCACGGCGACCACTTCACGCTCACCGGCTCCAAGGGCCTGATCAGCCGGGTCGAGGAGGCCTACGGCTTCGTCGTCTTCTGCAAGCTCGTCGACCGCGCGGACGCCGGCCGCACCGACCTGCGCGGCGTGCCGCTGTCCGCGGTGTGGGTGCCCACGGACGCCGCCGGCGTCCTCACCGAGACCACCGACCCGATGGGCATGCGCGGCTGGAGCTTCGGCCACCTGCACTTCGTCGACGTCCGCCTGGACAAGGACCTCCTGCTCGGCGCACCCGGCGACGGCCGCAGGATCT
This sequence comes from Kitasatospora sp. NPDC001660, assembly GCF_053596725.1. Classification (NCBI taxonomy): domain Bacteria; kingdom Bacillati; phylum Actinomycetota; class Actinomycetes; order Kitasatosporales; family Streptomycetaceae; genus Kitasatospora; species Kitasatospora sp. NPDC001660. Next base: position 43,789 of record NZ_JBSFGU010000041.1, read on the forward strand.
TCGACGGGCACTTCTCCGCCTGGCGCCTGATGATGTCCCTGGTCTGCCTCGGCGCCGCCGCCGCGGCGATCCAGGAGTCCGCAGCCCGCACCCGCGCCCGCACCGTCGCCCGGATGCCGCTCGCCGCGATCCCGTCCGTCGCCGCCCGCCTGGGCACCGCCGCCGCCGAGGTCGAGGCCGCCACCGCCTGGTGCTTCGCACTGCTGGAGCACATCGACCGGGGCGAGACCGACGTCGCCGCCTGCTCCGCCGCCAAGGCCCTGGCCACCGACACCGCCTACCGCGCCGTCGACCTCGCCCTCCAACTGCACGGCAGCGAGGGCTACACCAAGCACACCCCGATGGAGAAGCGCCTGCGCGACATCCGCGGGCTGCGCATCGCCGACGGGCCCAACGACACGCTCTACAGCGTCCTGGCCCACTCCCTGCTGACCGAAGACCGGCAGCCCGACGGCCGGCAGACCGAGGACGCGCGCCTCCTCGCCCACCACTGAACCGAGGGCACCACTGAACGACGGCGCAAGGAACCGCACATGCCAACGCCACCCACCCCGCCCTTCCGGACCGAAGTCGTCGACATCCTCGACGAGCTGGCCGCCGAACCCGACCGCCCGGCACTCGTCCACCAGGGACGCACCACCACCGCCGGCGACCTGCGCGACCTCACCCACCGCCTCGCGCGGGCCCTGCGCGCCCGGGGCGTCGACCGCCACCACACAATCACGCTGCTGACCGGCAACCGGCCCGAGGCGATCGCCGCACGCTACGCCGCCAACCTGGTCGGCTGCCGGACCAACCAGCTCTACACCAGACTGCCGGCCGACACACAGGCCGCCATGGTCCGGGACGTCGAGACGCACACGCTGATCGTCGACCCCGAACACGCCGACCGCGCCGCCGAGATCACCGCGCAGGCCCCCGTCGAGGCGGTCCTCGTCCTCGGCAGGGGCACGACCGGTACCGACCGGCCGGCCACCGACCTGCTGGCCCTCGCCGCCGCCGAGAGCGCCGGCCCGTTCCCCAGCCGCGCCCGGCCGGACGACGTCCGCACCATCCGCCACTCCGGCGGCACCACCGGCCACTCCAAGGGCATCCGCATCAGCTACGGACAGGTCCGCCGCTTCGGCCCCGACCTGCCCGCCGACGACCCGGCGGGCCCGCCGCGCCTGCTCGTGTGCACCACCATCGCCCACGCCGCCGGCCAGATGACCGACAAGGTACTGCGGGCCGGCGGCAGCGCGGTGCTCCTCGACGAGTTCGAGCCGGCCGCCGTCCTGACGGCCATCGAGCAGGAACGCATCACCGACGTGTTCCTGATGCCACCGCTGCTCTACCAGCTGCTCGACCACCCGCAGTCCGCACACACCGACACCACCAGCCTGCGCCGCCTCACCTACGGCGGCTGCCAGGCCTCACCGGCCCGCCTCACCGACGCGCTGCGCCGCTTCGGCCCCGTCCTCGTCCAGCTCTACGGGCAGCACGAGGCGGGCATCGTCAGCGTCCTCGACACCGGCGACCACGACCCGGCCCGCCCGCACCTGCTGCACTCGGTCGGCCGGATCGCCCCCGGCTACCGGGTCGCGATCCGCGACGAACAGGGCCGCGACCTGCCCGCCGGCCGGCACGGCGAGGTGTGCATCGCCTCGGACAGCCTGATGCAGGGCTACTGGAAGCAGCCCGAACTGACCTCCACCACCCTCAAGGACGGCTGGCTGCACAGCGGCGACATCGGCCACCTCGACGACGAGGGCTACCTCTACATCGTCGACCGGCTGAAGGACCTGATCAACACCGGCGCCGGCCACGTCTACACCTCCGAAGTGGAGGACATCCTCAACTCCCACCCCCAGGTGCACCAGAGCGCGGTCTTCGGCGCCCCCGACGCCAACCGGATCGAACGCGTCCACGCCGTCGTCGTCCCCGTCCCCGGCGCCCGCCCCGACCCGCAGGAACTACGCACCCTGGTGCGCACCCGACGCGGCCCGCTGCACGAGCCGGCCCACGTCTCCTTCCTGCCCGAACTGCCGCTCACCGACGCCGGAAAGCCCGACAAGAAGCTCCTGCGCCAGCAGACGGCCGCCCAGTAGCGCGAACCGGATCCCGCCCCCACCGTGGGGGGCGGGATCCGTCCGTTCAGGTCCGTCGCGTAGGTGAGACCGGGGATGCCTGCGCCCGGGACAACGGTGTTGGCGGAGGTTCCCGGACAACCGCTCCCGTCCCCGGCAGAGCGTTGACCGACCCGTTGCAACGAGCAGACGATTGCCGTTGCATTACCCGTCAAACCTGCCGCACGGGCAGGCACGCCACCGGACGTGACACGGCTCACGCGGAACTCCGGGCGACCAGCGGACAGGGAAGGGCATGGAACTGTCACAACGGGCGCGACTGCGCGCCGGGGACCAGAGTGCGCTCGGCGAACTCTTCGACGCGCACGCCCAGGCGGTGTACGGCTACGCGCTGCGCACTCTGGGGGACTGGTCGGCGGCCGAGGACGTGGTGTCGCTGACCTTCCTGGAGGCTTGGCGGCTGCGCGGCAAACTCCACGAGGGCGACGACGACCCGCGCCCCTGGGTGTTCGGGATCGCCACCAACGTGCTGCGCAACACCGCGCGGGCGGCCCGGCGCCACCGGGCGGCGATGGCGCGCCTGGCCGAGCGGGAGGCCCTGCCGGACTTCGCCGACGAACTGGTCTCCCGGATCGACGACGGCGCCCAACTGGCAGCGGTGCGCCGCGCGTTGCCCGGCCTGCGCCGTACCGAGCGCGAGGTGTTCCGGCTCTGCGTCTGGGTGGGGCTCGACTACGCGTCGGCGGCCGAGGCGCTCGGCGTGCCGGTCGGCACCGTGCGTTCCCGCCTGTCCCGGGCGCGGGCCCGGTTGCGCTCGCTCGCCGAACACGAACTGACGGAACGCCGGGAACCGGTTCCCGCCACCGGACAGGTACGGGGTGGCGGCGTCGATGCCGCCCGGTCGTTGCAGGAGGAGATCCGTTGAACAACACACCCGAGATGCTCTCCGCCGGCCGCCAACGGTTCCTGAAGGAGCACCTGATGAGCGAGATCGCCGCAGAGGCGAAGGCGCCGCAGCCGCGGCGGAGGCTGGTGTGGCTGGTCGCCTCCCCGCTGGCGGTCGGCGCGCTGGCGGCCGTCACCCTGGCCGTCCCGGGCCGCCACCCCGGCGCTTCCGCTCCGGCCGCCCCCGCCCCGTCGACCTCCTCCGCCCCCACCACGACGGCCTCGGCCACGACGGCCCCCACCGCGACGGCCCCGGCCACCCCCGTGCCCCAGCCGACCGACCCCGCGGGCCTGCTCGCCCGGGCCGCGAAGGCCGCCGCGAGCCGCCCGGACCCCGAGGCCGCGAAGACCCAGTTCGTCTACCGGCGGGAGATCGAGGACGGGGCCCGCCAGTCCAAGCACGAACGGAAGTCGTGGTTCGCGGTCGACGGCAGGTCCGACGGCCTGATCCTCGACGCGACGATGGGCAACGGACGCACCACGTGGCCCGCCACGCTGGCGGACCGTCCCGGCGCCCCGCGGACGGCCGGATTCGACGCTTTGACCTACGAGTTCGTCGCCTCCCTGCCCACCGATCCACAGCAGCTCCTGCAGCAACTGCTGTCCGCCGACCGCTCCAAGGAGGTGGTGGGGATGCCGGTGACGCCGAAGCTGCGCAACCAGTTCGCCTTCGGGGACGTCCAGATGATCTTCCAGAACATCTCGGCGCCGCCGGCCGTCGCCGGAGCGCTCATGGAGGCGGCCGCGAGGATCCCCGGCACGTCGGTGGTCACCGACGAGGCGGACGCCCAAGGACGGCACGGAGTCGCGGTGGTCGGCACCAACGGCACCCTGCGCGTGTCCCTGATCTTCGACCAGGACACCGGCGCCTTCCTCGGCCTGCGCGAGGTGCTGCTCTCCGACCTCCCGCCCGCCGGCCCCGACGGCCTCCCGCCCGCGGGCAACCCGTCCCCGGGCGCCGGCAACGGCAAGGGCTACGACTACGCCACCGCCGTCCTCGGCTCGGCCGTCGTCGACCACACCGAGGCCGAACCGGCGAACTGACCGTTCCACCGCCCGGGCGGACGCCCCACGAGGGGAGGGCGTCCGCCCGCTTCCGGACGGTCCGTCACGACTCAGGCCCCGCCCGCCACCAGGCCGTCCACCTGGTCGGGGTCGACACTGAGCGTCACCCCGCCGTACGTCTCGTCGGCGCTGCCCCGGTACTGGTGGATGCGCCGGTGGCCGGTCCACAGGTCGTCGGGCAGCCCGGCCTGCCCGGTGGTCGTGGCGCGCCCGTCCCAGCGGGCGTACCAGATCGCGTCGGGCATCGGGGTGAGGCCGGACCGGGAGGCGGCGACGATGTCCGCGACGCCGGAGTCCATGCTGGAGTAGAAGCCCGACCGGTACCCGGCCGCGTGCAGGGCCCGGGTCCAGCCGACGGTGAAGTCGACCACCGCCCGGCCGCACACCGCGTCGCCGGACGGATAGGCCTCCATGTCGAGGTACACCGGGCTGCCCGGCCCCAGCCCCAGCGCCCGCAGCGCCTGCGCCGCCTCGCCCGCCTCCTGCCCGCCCTGCTCCTGCGCGCGGGCCGGGTCGATCCGCAGCGGCTTGTCCTCGCGCTCGGCGCAGGGCGCCTGGAGCCCGACGTGCGTGGGCACCAGCTTCCACCCCATCGCCCGGGCCTCGGCGACCCACCGGGGCGTCAGCCGGGGCTGCTCGCAGCCGCGCTGGCCGCCGCTGCTGTAGATGTTCACCGCGCCGTAGGGCGAGGCGGTGCGCCAGACGGACAGGGCCTCCAGCGGCGGGGCCGTGCAGGCGTCGAACCCGGCCCCGGCGAACCGGTACTCCGGCGGCGGCGCGGCCGGCGGCGCCGCCCGGTCGGTGCCCGGCGCCGTGAGCGGCGGGAGGCCGCCAACCGCAGGCGCCGCCGTATGCGTCCCGACCGCCCGGACCACCGGTTCCCTCCCGACGGGCGCACGCCCGTGGACGGTGCCGGGAACCAGGACGAACTGGGCCGCCGCCATGAGCGCGGCCGGAGCGAGAAGGCGCATCCCCCCGTCATAGCCCCCGCCCTGGCCCGCCGTCGGCCCGACATGCCGCGCCCGCCGGCCCGGAATCCGCGGTGCGCGCGGCAATCCTCCGGTCGGTCGAATCGGACGCGGCCTGCGCCGGGGCGGACGCCTGGCGGGCAGCGGGCAGCGGGCAGCGGGCGGCGGGCGGCGGGCTCAGGCCCTCCAGCACGGTCGGGACGAGGGAGGGGCTGCGCAGGGTCTCGTCGGGTCCGGCGCCGAGGAAGATCCGGTAGTACACGGGGGCGTAGAGGATGTCGACCATGGTGCGGGTGGGCAGGTCGGCGCGGAGCTGGCCGGCGGCGACGGCGGCGTCGAGGCGGCGTACGCACCGCTGGATCCTGGGTTCGAGCATGGTGGCGCGCAGGGCGGCGGCGAGTTCGGGGTCGCTCTGGGCCTCGGCGATGATGCCACGGTAGATCGTGCCGCGCTCCACGGCATCACCGCCGCCCGCGAGGTGTTCGCCGAACGCGACGCGGCCGGCCGGGCGGACGCCTAGCGGCGACGGCCGCGCCCCTGCACACCGCCCTCGTCCGCTGCCCCCGGTCCGTCGACCGCCGTCGGGCGGTTCCTCAGGTCACGCCCCGGACGGCGTCGTCACCGGGTGCGCCGTCTGCCGCCGGCTCACGGACGAGTGGTGCCGGGGCGGAGGTGTGGCCGTTTGGGGTGGTGCGGGTGAGGCGCCAGGTGGCCAGGCCGCTCGCGAGGAACACGGCGGCGAGCGCGATCCAGCCCCAGGTGGGGGAGTTGAGGATCACGACGGTGAGGACCGTGGGACCGATGACGCGTTCGGCGGTGGTGCTGAGGCTGAACGTGGAGAGGTACTGGGCGCGGTTGGCCTCCCCGGAGAGGTCCATCGAGATCTGCCAGGACGACGCGGCCTGCCACATCTCGGCCAGGGTGAGGGCGAGCACGCCGCAGACCAGCGCGGGTACTTCGGTGGTGGCCCGGCCGGTCCAGGACGAGGCGAGGAACAGGACGCAGGCCCCGGCGAGCAGGACGGCGGAGGCCAGTGCCGCCCGTCCGGCGCCGACGATGGTGGAGATGTGCCGGGTGGCGGGAAGCTGGAAGAGCGAGACGATGACGGTGTTGAGGATCAGTGATGCCGAGACCAGGCCGTCCGGCAGGCCGGGGGTGGACAGGATCCACAGCGGCAGCAGGACGTTGAGGGTGCTGGCGTGCAGGCTGAGCGGGGTGTTGAGGCCGGTGAAGGCGAGGAAGCGCCGGTCGCGGAAGGCCCATTCGCGCTTGGGCCGGGTGCCGGCGCTCGGTGCGGCCATGGTGCGCACGCGCAGCAGCAGTGCGGCGCAGAGCACGTAGAACAGGGCGATGCCGATCATCGCACCGTGGTAGACCCACGGCCGGTCGACGGCGATGGCGATGCCCGCGACGAGGCCGCCGACGGCGTAGCCGATGTTGCGCACCGATCGGATGACCGCGGACAGCTGGACGCGCCGCCCGGGGCCGGCGACATCGGCGATGACCGCCTGGCCGACACCGCCGGCCGTACGGTCGGCGACGGCCGTCAGCAGGATGACCACCAGGTACACCGGTGCGGAGTCGACCAGCACGTAGGCGGCGTAGCCGACGGCCCGCCACAGGTTGAGCGTGATCAGCGTGCGGCGGGCGCCGAAGCGGTCGGCGAGGACGCCCATCGGCACGGTGAGCGCGAAGCCGACCAGGCCCGCGAGCGAGAGCCCGAGGGCGTACTGGGCGGGGGTGAGGCCGCTGAGGTGGGTGAAGAAGGTGGCGGCGACGGCGAAGAACAGCCCGGTGCCGACCGAGTCGGACAGGCAGCTGACCACCAGGGCCCGCTCCGCCGCCGAGCTGTCCCGCACCACCGCGAGCGACTTGCGGAAGACGGCGGCACCGATCACGCGGCGCCGCCCGGCACCACGTCGCCCGCAACGCCGTCGCCCGGCACCGCGCCGCCCGGCACCGCGACCAGGAAGGTCAGGCCGGCCACGGCCTCGCGGACGGTGGCCAGGGCCTGCTCGGGGGTGTCCGCGACGGCCCAGACGTGGGCCGGGCGGTGGGCGGAGGCGCGGATCTCGGTCAGCCGGTCGCCGGGCGCGGTGCGGACCACGACGTCGCGCACCTCGGGGCGGGCCCGGGCCTCGTCGACCCCGCGGACCTCGGCGACCTCGCCCTGCACGCCCGGCATCGCGTACCAGATCGCCGCGTACGACGGGCCGTCGGCAGGCTTGTCCAGCCGTTCCCGCAGCTCGTCCAGTGACGGGACGCCGATGCTCTGGCGGGCGAGGGCGGTGACGATGTCCAGGCCGCGGGCCTCGCGCAGCAGGTAGGGAATCCGGTCGCCCCCCTGGCGCAGGTGGGTCTCGACGATCCGGACGGTGCCCTGGTCGGTGACGATGAGCTCGGTGTGGCTCGCGCCGTCGCGCACGCCGAGTGCGGTGAGCGCCGCGCCGACGCTCTCGCGGACGGCGCGTTCGGTCTGTGCGTCCAGCAGGGCGGGGAGTTGGTGGCCGGTCTCGACGAAGCCGCCGTCGGCGAGGAACTTGCGGGTGATGCACAGCGGCAGGTGGACGCCGTTCTCGCTCATGCACTCGACGCTGAACTCCTCGCCGGTGTGGAACTGTTCGACGATGACGGCGGTGGACTTGAGGCCTGCGGCGCCCGAGCGGACCCGGTCGAGCGCGGTCGCGATGTCGTCCGGGCCGTTCAGCCGGACCACTCCGTGGCTGCCGACGCCGCGCACCGGCTTGCAGATCAGCGGGTAGCCGGCCCGCTCGGCGAAGGCGGTGATCTCCTCCTCGCTCCGCGCCTCGATGCTCAGGGTTTCGTCGACGCCGGCCGCGGCGAGCCGCTCGCGCATCAGCCGCTTGTCGTCGACGGCGCGGACGGTGTCGGGTGTGTGGCCGGGCAGGCCCAGGTCGGCGGCGATGAGTGCGGTGGGCTCCTGGCCCTCCTCGCCGTAGCAGATCGCCCGGTGCACCGGGTCGACGGCGTGCACGAAGCGTGCGGCGGCCACCCAGTCGTCGAGCGGGGCGTCGTCGCGGAGCACGACCACCCGCTGGTGGGCGGCGATCCGGGCGATCTTGTGCGCCTCCTGGGGGGTGCACAGGATGCTCGTGCGCAGTCCGGGCCGCAGCTCGCGGGCGCGCGGGACGATGTCCCGCTCGTCCCCGATCACCAGGAGGTGGTAGCCCTGCTCCTCGACCGCGTGGTCCAAAACCGTGTCCATCGTGCTCCCAAGGGGTGGTGGTGCGGGCCGGCCGGGCCGGTGCCGGGGGTGCGGCCCGGCCCGGCCTTGTCTGTCAGGGCGCCGGGTCCGGCAGCGGGGTGATGACCGTGTTGGCGTCGAACCACTCGGTGGCCTCGGCCAGGGCCTTGTCCACCTCGGCCCGGGTGGTGCCGGAGGCCAGCAGGAAGGCGATCTTCTCCACGCTGTTGGTGGCCGGGGTCAGCACGGTGCCGGGGGTGGCGGCCGGCTGGTAGACGTCGATGCCCGGGACCGGGCACTGTGCGGGGATCTGCGCCAGGACGCCGGGCCGCGGCGGGAGCAGCGCCAGTCCGGCCGACCGCAGCGGCGCGGAGGGGATCGCGGGCGGCTCGTTGCCGACCAGCGAGCGCACGTAGACCTCGGGGAGGATGACGTCGAAGCCGGCCTGGAGCATGTACTCGATGTTGCCGCCGCCCATCCGGCTGGCGACCTCGTTGAAGACCAGTCCGTGTTCGGCGGTGCCGAAGACCTCGGCGTGGAACATGAAGGTCTCGGGCACGGGCAGGGCGGCCAGGGCCCGGGTGGTGAGTTCGCGCAGTGCGGTGAACCGCGGGTCGTCGCCGTCGAGCAGGCTGCTGTGCAGGGCCTGGCCGGCCATGATGCCGAGGCAGCTGGTCGTGCCCTGGGAGGAGGGCCACATCAGTTTGGGCTCGCCGGCCGCGATCAGCCCGTCGACGTGGAACAGCTCGTGTTCCAGGTGGCGTTCGACCAGCAGGTGGGCGCCGTCGTCGGTGCCCAGTTCCCGGTGGTCGGCGGCCAGTTGGGCGAGGTCGTCCTCGCCGTGCAGGACCCGGACGCCCATGGAGCCGCCGCCGGTGCGGGGCTTGACCACGACGGGGTATCCGTGGGTCTCGACGAAGCCGAGCAGGTCCGCCAGGTGGGCGAGCGGGGCGAACGGTGCGAGCGGGACGCCGGCCTGCGCGAGCAGCCGCTTCATCGTGAGCTTGTCGCGGAAGGCGGTGGCGCTGGCGGCGTCCTGGCCGGGCACGCCGAACAGGCCGCGCAGGCGGGCGGCCCGCAGGATGTCGAACTCCGACAGGGCGATGACCCGTTCGAAGCCGAATCGCCGGTGCAGGTCCAGCGCGGTCAGCTCGACCTGCGGGTTGAAGCTGAAGTCGTCGACGAGCTCGACGTGGTGGTAGCCGGCGAGCTGTGCGCGGCGGGTCGCCTCGTCCGGCGAGACCGCCGCGGAGTCGGTCAGCAGGACGGCCTGGTGCTCCTCGCCCAGCCAGTCCGGGAAGCGCCGTCCGGACAGGGGTGTGCGGTTGAGTACGAGGAACCTCATCGCACCTCGACCCGTATGGTCTTGCGGAACTCCGCGAAGGTCCGGTCGATCTCCTCGGCGCTCGCGCCGGAGAAGACCACGTGGCCGTGGGCGGCGGAGGCCTGCGGCGGGACGAGCACCTGGTCGCCGGCCTGGGCGTAGACGGCGACCTCGGCGGCCCGCGGGTCCGCGGCGACCTGCTCGGCGCCCGCGACGCCGGTGAACTCCCCGGCGTGCTCGGCGAAGAAGCAGTAGAAGCCGGTGGGGACGGGGGGCTCGTGCGGCGCGAGGTCGGGCGTGCGGCCGGTGGACAGGTCGAGCAGCGCGGCCACCAGGTCGACCCCGGTGCTGACCAGGACGGACAGGTAGACGGGCCCGCCGCCGAGCCGGGCGGCGGTCTCCAGGATGACGGGCTCGCCGGAGTCGGTGATGCGGAACTCGGTGTGGGTGGCGCCGGTGCGGATCTCCAGGGCCCGGTGCGCGGTCGCGGTGGCCGCGGTGATCGCCTCCACCTGCTCGGCCGACAGGCGGGTGGGCGTGCGGTAGTAGACCTCTTCGAAGAAGGGGCCCTCCATCGGCAGGGGCTTGTCGTGGATCGCCACCACCGTGGTCTCGCCGTCGCGCACCAGGCTCTCGACGCTGATCTCCGACCCGGGCACGTAGCCCTCCAGCAGGACGGCCTCGCCGTACTGCTCCAGGACCGGGACGTGCAGCGGGTCGTGGGTGAAGCCGGACCAGGCCCCGCGCTGGATCGGCCCGAAGTGCTCGGCCAGTTCGGCCTCGTCGTCGACCCGGCGGACGTACTTGCTGCCGCCGCCGATCAGCGGCTTGAGCACCAGCGGGAAGCCGACCCGGGCCGCGGCGGCGAGCGCCTCCTCGACCGTGGTGGCCAGTTCGAACGGCGGCTGGGCGAGGCCGGCCGCGCCGAAGGCGCCGCGCATCGCGTACTTGTCGCGCGCCAGGTAGCCGGCCCGTTCCCCGACGGAGGGCAGACCGAACTCGGCGGCGACCGCGGCGGCGGCCGGCACGCTCTGCTCGACGAAGGTGGTCACGCCGCTCAGCGGCTCGTCCTCGGTGGCCATCAGCTCCCGGGCCGCCGCGACGGTCTCCGCGATGCTGGTGGTGTCCGCGTCGATGACACGGTCGACGTACTCGGCCTCCCAGGTCGCCTCCTTCATGATCATCAGCAGCCGCTCGCCGTGCTCCCTGGCGTAGTCCCGTACCCGGGCCAAATGCCTGCGTCGACTGAGGTTTCGGGTGTGCAGCAGAAGGATGCTCATGAACTCTCTGAATTCCTGGCGGAGAACTGGGGAGGAGGGTGGAGCCGCGCCACAACTCTCCCAAATCGGATCTTCCGTGTTTCGCCGGATGAATCCACGGGGAGGCTGGCGCGTTGATCGAATCATGCTAGCCTGCCGACGTCAATGCCACAGCACGGTAGTTGACGAATCGTCAGAAACTGTAGTTGCGTCAGGTCTGGTCGGAACCAGACCTCTTGACGGTTCATCAACAGGCTTCTAGGATAGGCGGGACCTATGTCGCTCCCCTTGCCGGAAATCGGCCAGAAGGCCGCGCGACGGACGCTGGAAATATCCGGTCGAATAATTTCGGACGATTCCGACGCCTATGTCATCGCCGAAATAGGACACAATCACGAGGGTGATGTGCGCCGGGCCGAGGACCTGATCAGGATGGCCGCCGCGGCGGGCGCCCAGGCGGCCAAGCTGCAGAAGCGGAGCAACCGCTCGCTGTTCACCCGGCAGATGTTCGACCAGGCCTACACCGGCCGGAACAGCTACGGCGCGACCTACGGGGAGCACCGCGAGGCCCTGGAGTTCGGCCGCGCCGAGTACCTCCACCTGCGCGATCTCGCCGCCGAGCTGAAGATTGACTTCTTCGCCACCGCTTTCGACGCCGAAAGCGTCGACTTCCTGGTCGACCTCGACGTTCCGGCCATCAAGATCGCCTCCGGCGACCTCACCAACACGCCCCTTCTCGGGTATGCCGCGAAGACCGGAAAGCCGCTCGTGGTCAGCACCGGCGGGGCGGAGCTGGACGACGTGCGCCGGGCGGTCGACACCATCGTGCCGATCAATCCCCGCCTCGCCCTGCTCCAGTGCACGGCCGCCTACCCGGCCACCCCCGAACTCCTCAACCTCTCGGTGATTTCCGCCTACCGCGAGGAGTTCCCGCAGATCGTGGTCGGACTGTCCGGGCACGACGTGGAGCCGGAGTCCAGCTGGATCGCGTACGCCCTGGGCGCCCGGGTCGTCGAGAAGCACGTCACGCTCGACCGCGGCCGCCCGGGCAGCGACCACCACTTCTCACTGGAGTCCACCCACCTCAAGGACCTGGTGGACGGCCTGGCGCGGACCAGGGCCGCGCTCGGCAGCCCGGTGAAGCGCCGGCACCCCGCCGAGACGCAGGCCCTGCACAAGATGGCCAAGAAGCTGGTGGCCGCCCGCGACCTGGCGCGGGGCCACGTCCTCACCGAGGCCGACATCGCGATCAAGTCGCCCGGCGACGGCCTGGCGCCCTACCGCCTGCACGAGCTGCTCGGCCGCCGCCTGCGCACCCCGCTCGCCGCCGACGACAGCCTCGACCTCGGCCGGCTGGACTGAGGGGCCGGCCATGAGCACCGAGATCGACCTGAGCGGCCACGTCGCGGTGGTGACCGGAGTCCTCGGCCGCCTCGGGGCGGTGTGGACCGACGCCCTACTGGGCGCCGGCGCCCGGGTGGTCGGCCTGGACCGCGCCAGCGGCCCCTCCGAGCCGCTGCGTTCGGCCACCACCGGCGAGCGCGCCGAGCGCTTCCACCTGCTGTCCGCCGACGTCACCGACACCGGCAGCCTCCGGGCCGCACTGGCCTCCTGCCTCGATCGGGCCGGCACGCCGACCGTCCTGGTCAACAACGCGGGCATCGACCAGCCCCCGTCCGCCGAGGGCGCCGGCTGGCGCTTCGCCGACATCCCGGCGGAGGTGTCCGACGCGATCCTCGGGGTCAACGCGCTCGGCACGCTGCGGGTGTGCCAGGTGTTCGGCGCCGAGATGGCCCGAGCCGGCTCCGGCTCGGTCATCAACATCGGCTCCCTGTACGGCGGTTCGGCCCCCGACCCACGACTGTACGAGCACCTTCCGATGGACCCGCCGTTCCTCAAGCCGCCCGCGTACGGCATGTCCAAGGCGGCGGCGGCAGCCCTGACCCGCTACCTCGCCGCCCTCTGGGGGCCGACGGGCGTCCGGGTCAACACACTGTCCCCGGGCGGCGTGCTGGGCGGCCAGGACCCCGAGTTCCGGCGGAAGTTCGCCTCCCGCGTCCCGCTCGGCCGGATGGCCGAGCCGCGGGACCTGACCGGCCCGCTGCTGTTCCTCGCCTCCGACCTGAGCAGCTACGTGACCGGCACCGAACTCCTCGTCGACGGCGGCTACACCTGCTGGTAGCGCGCCCCGCCCGCCGGCAGTCCACCGCGCCCACCCCCACGGAGACCCATGAACACCACCCTCGCCTGGCTGCCCGCCGACGAGTTCACCCGCATCCTCGACGGCATCGCGGACCGCCACGACCGCGCCCGCGCCTTCGCCGACGCCGTCCGGCTCAACACCCTCCACAGCATCATGCGGGCCGGCTCCGGCCACCTCGGGTCCAGCTTCAGCGCCGCCGACATCGTCGCCTGGCTGCTCCTGGAAGAGCTGAAGGAACCTTTCGCCGCCGACGGAGACGTCTACTTCTCCTCCAAGGGACACGACGTCCCCGGCCTCTACGCCGCCCTGATCGCCCTCGGCCGGCTGCCCCAGGAACAACTGCACCGGCTGCGCCGGCTCGGCGGCCTGCCCGGCCACCCCGACGTGAGCGTCCCGCACATGCACGCCAACACCGGCTCGCTCGGCATGGGCATCTCCCGCGCCAAGGGCATGATCCTCGGCGACCGGCTCACCGGCCGCAGCCGGCGGGTGCACGTCCTGACCGGCGACGGCGAACTCCAGGAGGGCCAGAACTGGGAGGCCCTGGCCGGCGCCGTCAAACACGGCCTCGGCGAGCTCACCGTCATCGTCGACCACAACAAGCTCCAGTCCGACACCTGGGTCAGCGCGGTCAGCGACCTCGGCGACCTGGAGGCCAAGTTCCGCAGCTTCGGCTGGGGCGTGCTGCGCTGCGACGGCAACTCCGTCACCGACTTCGAGGAGGCCTGCAAGCAGCGCGCACAGCAGTACCCGGGCCGCCCCGCCGTCATCATCGCCGACACCGTGAAGGGCCGCGGCGCGACGGTCTTCGAGGCGACGTCCATGCCCGAAGGGGAGTGGCGCTACCGCTTCCACAGCGGCGCGCCCGCCGTCGAGGACTACCGCACCGCGCACCGGCAGCTGCTGGAGAAGGTCGACGCGATCCTCGCCCGCCACGGCCTCGAACCGCTGCGGCCCGTCCACGAGGACATCGAGCCGCCGGCCAGGGCCAACGGGCCCCGGCTGCCCGAGGAGTACGGCCGGCTGCTCACCGAGCGGGCCGCCACCGACCACCGGATCGTCGCGCTCGACGCCGACCTGGTGCTCGACGTCGGCCTGATCCCGTTCGCCGAGTCCCACCCCGAGCGCTTCATCGAATGCGGCATCGCCGAACAGGACATGGTCTCGATGGCCGGCGGCCTCGCCGCCCGCGGACTGCTGCCCTTCGTCCACTCCTTCTCCTGCTTCCTGCACGCGCGGCCCAACGAGCAGATCTACACCAACGCCACCGAACGCCGGAAGATCGTCTACGTCGGCTCGCTCGCCGGACTGGTGCCCGCCGCACCCGGCCACTCCCACCAGGCCGTCCGCGACGTCAGCGCGCTCGGCGCCGTCCCGGGCCTGGTGGTGCTGGAACCGGCCAACCGGGCCTCGCTGGCGGCGGCGCTGGACTTCTGCGCCGAGTCGCCCGAGAGCGTCTACCTGCGACTGGTCAGCACACCCGTCCCCGAGGAGGCCGAAGCCCTGCCCGCCGGACCGCTCACCCTCGGCCGGGGACGGGTCGTGCGGCCCGGCGGGCGGACCGTCGCCATCGGCTCGGGGCCCGTCGTCCTCACCCAACTCGTGCGCGCCGCCGAGCTGCTGAGCGCCGAGGGGGTGGACCTGACCGTGGTCGACCTGCCCTGGCTCAACCGGGTCGACGCCCCATGGCTGGAGCGGCTCGCCGGCGAGAGCGACCAGCTCTTCGTCGTCGAGAACCACTACACCCGCGGCGGCCAGGCCGACACCGTGGCACGCGCCCTGCTCGAATCCGGCGCCACACCGCCCGCGTTCACCGGAATCGGCCTGACCGAGGTGCCCCTGTGCGGCACCGAGACCGAGGTGCTGGACGCCCACGGGCTCAGCGCCGCCCGCCTGGCCGCCCGGATCCGGGCCGGGGCCGCCCGCCGCCCCGCCTGACACCCGTCCGCACCACACCCCGTCCACCCGTCCACCCGTCCGCACCAGCCCACCAGGAGGACCGCATGGAAACCGTCTACAACGAACTGACCCGCCCGCCGCAGGAGATCCTCGAAGGCTTCCGCGAACTGCTCGCCGACTACAGCCCCAGCTGCATGGTCACCGACGCCCAGACCCGCCACGGCGCGATCGGCGACCTCAGGGTGATCCGCCCCGAGCAGAAGATCGCCGGCCCCGCCTTCACCATCAACCTCTCGATCGACGACTGGGTCAACACCCTGCCGATCCTCTCCCGCGCCCAGCCCGGCGACGTCGTCGTCATGGCCTGCCACGGCCTGAGCACCACCGCCATATGGGGCGGCCTCACCTCGACCCTCTCCCACACCTTCGGCCTCGCCGGCGCACTGGTCGACGGCGCCGTCCGGGACGTCGACGAGATCCGCGACATCGGCTTCCCGGTCTGGTACCGCACCACCTCGCCCCGGCAGTCCCCGGGCGCGGTCCACGACCGGATCGAACCGGTCCAGGTCAACGTCCCGGTCTCCTTCGGCGGCCAGCTGATCTTCCCCGGCGACATCATCGTCGCCGACGAGAACGGCGTCGCCACCGTACCCTCCGCCACGGCCAAGGACGTCCTGGCCCGCGCCCGCGACGTCGCCCGCCGGGAGAACGAGATCCGCGACCGGATCGCCGCCGGCGCCACCGCCGCCGACCTGCGCCGCGAGTACGGCAACCTCTGAGCCCACCGCCGACCAGGAAAGGAGCGAACCCACCATGCGCGTCTACCTCACCGGCGCCGACGGCAGCCTCGGCACCGCCCTCACCCACGAACTGCGCACCAACCCGCTGACCGCCCACTGGCCGGTGCACGGGGTGTCCGTGTCCGACTTCGACATCGCCGACGAACACACGCTCGCCAAGTCCGTCGCCGCGTTCCGGCCCGACGTCCTCCTGCACCTGGCCGCGATCTCCGTCGTGGCCCCCTGCGAAACCGACCCGGCCCTGGCCCTGCGCGTCAACGTCGCCGGGGTGCACCAGGCGGCCGAGGCCTGCCGGCGGACCGGCAGCCGGCTCCTCTACATCTCCAGCGACTACGTCTTCGACGGCGTCGACGCCCCCGAGCAGGGCTACCGCGAGACCGACGTGCCCAACCCGCTCAGCGTCTACGGCCTCACCAAGCTGGCCGGGGAACGGATCGCGCAGGAGACCCCGGAACACCTCGTGATCCGCACCTCCTGGCTCTTCGGCGGCGCCGCCGAGAACAACGACGACGTCCTCGCCACCATCCGGGCGGCCGAGCGCGGCGAGCGCCAGCAGCTGATCGCCGACCAGATCAGCCGCCCCACCTACACGGTGGACCTCGCCCACGCGATCGTCACACTGCTCACCCTCGCCGAGGTGCCGACCGGCACCCTGCACATCGCGGGCGGGGGCACGGCCAGCCGCTACCAGCTCGGCGAGCACGCCCTGCTCGCCTACGACCCGCGGCTGGGCGCCGAGCACCCGCCGACCGCGGTCCCCTTCGACGACGCCGACTTCATCGGCGCCCGCCCGCGGACATCGGTCCTCAACACCGACCGGCTCACCGCCCTGGGCGTGACCCTGCCCACCTGGCAGGACGCGGTCGCGCGCCACTGCGCGGCGCTCACCCGGCCGTCCTGACCCACGCGACGCGCGACGCGCCCGCGCGCGTCCCGCGCCGCGCCGAAACGACCCGGCTCCCATCACCCGAGAGGCACTCCCGTGAACATCCCCCGGCTGGGCGACCGAGCCACCTGGCGCACCTGGTCCGGCTCCGCCTGGTGCACACCGCAGCGGCTGGTCCGCGCGACGGCCGAGGCCGACCTCGTGGCGGCCGTCCGCCACGCCGCCCGGTACGGCCTCACCCTGCGCGCGGCCGGCACCGGCCACTCCTTCAACCCCATCGCCACCACCGACGGGATCCTGCTGGACCTGACCGGCCACATCGGCATCCTCGCCCTCGACCCGGACGCCCGCACGGTCACCGTCCGGGCCGGCACCCTGCTGCGCGACCTCAACCTGGCACTGGACCGGGCCGGACTGGCACTCGCCAACATGGGCACGCTCGACGAGCAGACCATCGCGGGCGCCATCTCCACCGGCAACCACGGCAGCGGCCTGGCCCACCCGGCGTTCTCCGGCCAGGTCCTCGGCCTGACCCTCGTCACCGCCGACGGCGAGGTCCGCAGCTGCGGCCCCGACCACGAACCCGACCTGTTCCGGGCCGCCGCAACGGCACTCGGCGCGCTCGGCGTGATCTCGACGGTCACCCTGCGCTGCGTACCGAAGTTCAACCTGCGGGTGGTCGAGGGCAGCGAGCCCGTCGACGGCATCCTCGACGACATCGAGGCCTACGCCGCGAGCGCCGAACACGCCACCTTCACCCTCAAGGCCTGGAGCGACCACGCCTCCACCCTGAAGCTCAACCGCACCGACGCACCCGTCTGCGCCGACGCGGCCCGCCGCCGCCGGGCCAACACCCTCGGCGAGGTGCGCTGCACCCTGGCCGGCCTCGCCGGGCGGATCGACCACCGCGCCGTCCGCCGCGTGATGACCGCCCAGCTCGGCGGCTCCACCGCACCCGCCGACTACGTCGACGCGAGCTTCCGGGCCTTCACCTTCCCCCAGCCCGTCAAGTTCCTCTCGCTGGAGTACGCGCTGCCCATCGCCTCCGCGGCCACCGCCGTACGCCACGTCCACGAGGACATCAAGCGCTTCGCCCTGCAGACCCCGTACTCGGTGACCACCCGCTTCGGCGCCGGCGACGACTTCCTGCTCAGCCCCGCGCACGGCCGCACCACCGCCTACGTCAACATCACCGTGCCGCGCACGGTGGCCTACACCGAACTGCTGCGGGTCTTCGAAGCCGTCCTGCGGGACAACGACGGCCGCCCGCACTGGGGCAAGGCCCACACCGCCACCGCCGACGTGCTGGCCGACCGCTACCCCGGCTGGAAGGCGTTCCAGGACATCCGGGCCGAACTCGACCCGCAGGGCGTCTTCACCAGCGACTACCTGCGGCGGGTCCTCGGCGGCACCCGGCCCTCCACACGGTGACACCCGACCGGCCGCAGGCACTGCTGTTCGACTTCGACGGCCTGATCTGCGACACCGAACGCGCCGCCCGCCGCTCCTGGGACGAGCTCTACACCCGGCACGGGCTGGAGTTCCCACCCGGGCTGTGGGCCGCGATGAGCGGGCGCCCGACCGGCGAGGCGCTCGCCGCGCGCGACCTCGGCGAGCGCCTCGGCCGGGAGCTCACCCCGCACGAACTGCGCGAGCGCCGGGCGGCGAAGTCCCGCCTGGCCGCCGCCGAACCGCTGCGCCCCGGGGTGGCCGCCCTGCTCGCCGAGGCCACCGGGGCCGGCATCCCGTGCGCGGTGGTCTCCAGCGCGGACGCCCACTGGGTCCGGACCCACCTGGCGAGGCTGGACGTCCTCGACCGCTTCGCCGACCTGGTGACCGGCGAACGGGCCGCCGCCCACAAGCCCGCGCCCGACCTCTACCTCACCGCCCTGAGCGCGATGGGGGTCACCGCCGCCCGGGCCCTCGCGTTCGAGGACTCGGCGGTCGGGGTGGCCGCCGCCGTGGCCGCCGGCATCGCCTGCGTGGCGGTGCCGAACGGCGCGGACGACCCGCCGCCCCTGACCGGGGCGGCAGCCGTGCTGGCCAGCCTGGAGGACTTCACCCTCCGCCGGCCGATCCGCGCGCCGGCGCCGGTCACGACGCCCGACACCACGAAGGGGGAACCCCGATGACCGCAGAGCACGAACCCGGCCTTCTCACCGACTCCGTGATGGACTCGCTCGTCCGCCACGACCGCTCCCACCCGCAGTGGCTGTGGCGCTCCGGCGGGCTCGTCCCCTGGGAGCAGGCCACGGTGCACGTCAACGCCGTCGGCCACGCCTCGGTCGCGGCCGTCTTCGAAGGCATCAAGGCCTACCGCTCGCAGGACGGCAACCGCCTGCTGGTCTTCCGGCTGGCGGAGCACATCCGCCGCCTGTACGACTCCGCCCGGCTGGTCCGCCTCGACATCCCCCACCGCCCCGAGGAGTTGCACGACGCGGTGATCGAGGTGCTGCGCGCCAACGACTACCGCGACGACGTGTACCTGCGCCCCTGGGCCTTCCCGGCGGGCGTCATCCAGGAACAGATGGTCCCGGCCGGCGTCACCTGCGAAGTGGTGGTCGACAGCTGGACGTTCCGCAGCGGCCTTGGCACCGAACGCGGCTGCCGCGCCGCGGTCAGCTCGTGGACCCGGATCAACGAGTCCTCCATGCCGCCACGGGCGAAGGCGTTCTCCAACTACCACAACGGCCGGCTGGCCATGATCGAGGCCCGCGAGAACGGCCACGACTGGCCGATCCTGCTGAACGAACGCCACAAGGTGAGCGAGGGGCCGGGCGCCTGCATCGCGCTGGTGCGCGAGGGCGTGGTCGTGACCCCGTCCCGCACCAGCGGAATCCTGGAGAGCCTCACCCGCGCGACCTCCCTCGAACTGCTCGCCGAACTCGGCCACCCGATCGAGGAACGCGAGGTGGACCGCACCGAACTCCTCCTCGCCGAAGAAGTCTTCTTCATGGGCACCGGCTGGGAGATCCTGCCGGTCACCCGGGTGGACGGCCTCCAGGTCGGCAACGGCACCGCCGGCCCGGTGACCCGCAAGCTGGACGCCGCCTACGAATCCGTCGTACGCGGCAACTCGGCAGCCCACGCGGACTGGCTGACCGAAGTGCCACTCGCCTAGCACCGCGCCCGGCCCCGCCCGGTCAGGGCGGGGCCCGATCCGGTCCGCGCAGCCGGGCCGGGGGCCGCGCGGGTGACCACGGGCTTCATCGGGATGTCATCGCCCGCTGCCACTGTCGTCCGGTACCTCGGCCGACCGCGTACCGCCTCGGGGAGCGGGCGCGTGGGCCACCTGCGTGGGAAGGATCGAAATGCGAGCACGACGGATCGCGGCCGCGTCGGCAGGACTCCTGCTGACGGCCGGGCTGACAGCGGCACAGGGGGCCACGGCACAGGCGGCCACCGCGCGGGTGGCGGCTCCGTGCGAGGGCACCTACACGATCGTTGTCGGGGGCACCGGCAGTTCGTGGGACCACGACAACTTCACGGGCAACATCCAGCAGCACGTCGGGTACCCCACCCAGATCCCCAACGGCGCGAGCACGCGGGCGGGCGTCAACGAGCTGAACCGGCTGGTGCGCGACCAGCGCGCCGCGTGCCCGGGCCAGCACGTCAAGATGGCCGGGTACTCCCTGGGGGCCGGGGTGGTGCACGTCTGGGTCACCGAGAACTGGCGGACGTTCGACAACGTCAACGCCATCCTCGTCGCGGACCCCAAGCGCCAGGGTCCTCCCGGCGCCAATGGCGGGGCCGTGCCGTTCGGCGGCATCATCGGCGCTCCGCTCGCCGGTGCCGACAGCGACTTCGGCAACGTGCCCGTCAAGACGATCTGCCACTGGGACTACGTCTGCGACGAGTCCGCCGGCATCTGGACCTACCCGGCCAACCACATGAACAACTACCCCCAGGACTTCAACATGGACCACCACAACGACAGCGCCAACGAGCAGTGGTACAACGGCGCCTGGTATCCCCGGTAACCACGGAACGCCCCCGGCCGGGTCCTGCGGCGGACCTGTCCGGCGCTGACCGCCTCGAACGCGATGAGGAACAGGACCTGCGGGACCTGGTTCCCCGGCCGGAAGGGGCCTTCGCCTCCCGACCGCCCGGCCGCGCAGGGCCCCACCGAGCCCCGGTGGGGCCCTGGCCCCGGCCGGTCACCGCATCGCTGGGGTGAGGCCGAGGCCGGCCTCGTCCCCGCGCAGGATCATCTGGTACGTCCGCCGCAGCATCCGGCCCGGAGGAACCCCCAGGTCGGCGGCCAGCCGGCGGCGGGCGCGCTCGAACACGGCCAGCGCGTCGGCCTGCCGGGCGCCGCGGTACAGCGCACGCATCAGCATCGCGGCCACCGGCTCGTTCAGGGGGTGCTCCGCGGACAGGGCGGACAGCTCGGCGATCGCCTCGGCGTCCTGGCCCAGCCGCAGCTGCCATTCCAGCTTCCGCTGGGCGACGGCGATCCTGCGCTCGGCGAGCCGCAGCCGCTCCAGCTCGGCGAGCGGGCCGGGCAGGCCGGCCAGGGGCTCCCCGCGGAACAGGTCCAGCGCCCGGGCGCAGAGGCGGACCGCCTCGGCCGGCTCGCCCGCCCGGTGGGCCGCCGCGGCGCCGGTGACCAGGTCCTCCATGCGCGCCAGGTCAACGTCGGCCGCGCCGGGGACCAGACGGTAGCCGCACCGGTGGTGCTCGATCACCGAGTCCGGGCTGTCCCCGATGCGCAGGGTCTTGCGCAGCCGGTAGATGTGGACCGGCACCACGTTCGTGACCGGCGGCTCCGACCCCCACACCCCGTCGAGCAGTTCCTGCCGGCTGACCGTCCGCCCCCCGCGCAGCGCCAGCGCCGCCAGCACGGCCTGCTGACGCAGGTGCCCCAGGTGCAGGGACCGCCCGTCCCGCCACGCCCGCAGCGGCCCGAGCACGGAGATCCGCACCCGCGGTTCGCCCGCCCGCCCGCCGCCGCCCCGCAGCACCGGGCCCACCGCCCGCGCACGGGGCCCACAACCAGGCACGACCAGCCCGCAGTCGAAGGCATGGACGATGGCAGCCGCCCGGTCGCGCAGCCCGAGCTTCACCAGGACCCGCGCGAAGTGCCCGGCCACGGCCTGCTCGGAGACGGCGAGCGCGGCGGCGATCTCGTCGTCTCTCAGCCCACAGCCGACCGCGTGAAGCACCTCGCGCTCCCGGTCCCCGAGCACGGCGGCACTCACCCGGCTGACGCTGGCGGTCGTCGGCATCGCTGCTCCCTGGACTCCGGCCCGCCCGCTCCGGCGGACGCCGTCGACAAGCTAGTGGGGGAGCACCGGCCGGATAATCCGGAACGATCCGGAGTACCACCCGCGACGCCCCCCGGCAGCCCGCCGCCCGCGCGATCCCCCCGGCCGAGCCGCACACCGGCCGGGCGCACGCCCCGGGGGCTCAACAGCCCCGCACGCCCCCGGGGTTCAACGGCCCCGGGGCCGCCCCGGCCCCCGCCCCGCCTGGTCCGGGAGAGCGGGCGTGCCGTCCTCGGACAGCATCGCCCCCATCCCGCCTCCCGAAGGAGTTGAGCCCCGGACACGTCCTTCGGTGCCGTTGCCGTGTCGGTGGGGTGTGGTGGGTGTGGTGGGTGTGGTGGCGGTCTCAATGGTGGCGGTCTGGTGGTGACTCGGTGTGGTGGGGGGTGGGGCGGTCGGTGATGTGGCCGGGTTCCGTGTGGTGAGTGCGCTCACACGTGATGGGGGTGCACGATGACGGATAGTGGTGTCCGTTTTGCACCATTTTGGGACTGTTTGGCGGGTGGTTGGGTGGTGTTTGCGCAGGCCGGGAGGGGTCGGCGGGGGCCGGCGTGCTCCGGGTGGGCCGTCTGCGGGAGCGGTGCGGGTCTTCCCGGCTACGACCGCGGATCGTAGCGAGGGGTCTTGGCGGGCGCCGGTCCGGTCTGGCAACTTGGCATTC
>NZ_JBSFGU010000042.1:0-59669 GCF_053596725.1 Kitasatospora sp. NPDC001660
TCAGTTGCGCTCGCGTCACACACCACGGTCTACCGGATCAGGACCCGCCGCGAAGGTGAATCACACAGATTGATCACGACCGAATACGTGCCCTAGTCCGGGCTGAGGCCGGCCGAGCGGGCGGCGGTGCGGAGGAGGTCGCGGAGCATCTCCGTCGTGAGGCGGCCGGTGTTCGTGTTGCGGGGGCTCACGTGGTAGCAGCCGTAGAGGTGGAGCGGCGGGCCGCCGTCGGCGGCGGCCAGGGCCGCGTGGGCGGCGTGGCCGAACGCGGGGCGCGGGCGCGGCACCTCCCACCCGGCGGCCGCCACGGCCGGGAGCAGTGCCTGCCAGGCGAAGCCGCCGAGGGCGACGACCGCCCGTACGGTGGGGCGCAGGAGCTCCAGTTCGCGGGTGATCCAGGGGCGGCAGGTGTCGCGTTCGGCGGTGGTCGGCTTGTTGTCGGGCGGGGCGCAGCGCACCGGGTCGGTGATGCGGACGCCGTGCAGTTCCAGGCCGTCCCCGTACCGGACGGATTCGGGGCGGTTGGCGAGCCCGAGTTCGTACAGGGCCGCGTACAGGAGGTCGCCGGAGGGGTCGCCGGTGAAGATGCGGCCGGTGCGGTTGGCGCCGTGGGCGGCGGGGGCGAGGCCGACGAGGACGAGCGGGGCGTCGGGCGGGCCGAAGCCGGGGATCGGGCGGGCCCAGTAGTCCCAGTCCTGGTAGGCGCGGCGCTTGGTGCGGGCGGTCTCCTCGCGCCACTCGACCAGGCGGGGGCAGGCGCGGCAGGAGGTGACGACGCGGTCCAGGGCGGCCATTTCGGTGGCGCGGGCGGCGGCCTCGGCCGGGTGGCGGGGGTGGCCGGGGTCGTCGGCGGGGGACAGCGGCATGGCGACGATCCTAGGGCTGACGCGGTGCGCCGGGTGACGCGTTCCGGCCGCGTCCGGGCAGGCGTAGCGTGGAATCAGCTGCTCCGGCGGCCCCCGGTCGGCCCGGGTCGGCCACGGCCGGGACGGGCGGGTGCGCGAGGAGGCCGCGATGATCGTCGATGCGGTGCTGGGGGCGATCGGGGGGCTGGCGGGACTGGGGGCGATCTGGGCGAGCATGAGCGTCAGGGTGGTCCAGCAGTTCCAGAAGGGCGTGGTGTTCCGCTTCGGCCGGGTGCGGGACGAGGTGCGCAAGCCGGGGCTGGTCGCGCTGATGCCGATCGCGGACAGGCTCCGCAAGGTGAACGTGCAGATCGTGACGATGCCGATCCCGGCGCAGGAGGGCATCACCCGGGACAACGTGACCGTGCGGGTGGACGCGGTGGTGTACTTCCGCGTCGAGGACCCGGTCAAGGCGGTCGTCAACGTGCAGGACTACAACTTCGCGATCTCCCAGGTCGCGCAGACCTCGCTGCGGTCGATCATCGGCAAGAGCGAGCTGGACGACCTGCTGGCCAACCGCGAACCGATCAACCAGGGCCTGGAGTTGATGATCGACAGCCCGGCGCTGGGCTGGGGCATCCAGATCGACCGGGTGGAGATCAAGGACGTCGCCCTGCCGGAGTCGATGAAGCGCTCGATCGCCCGGCAGGCGGAGGCTGAGCGGGAGCGCCGGGCGCGGATCATCACGGCGGACGGCGAGTACCAGGCGTCGGCCCGCCTGTCGGAGGCGGCCGCGGTGATGAGCTCGACCCCGGCGGCGCTCCAACTGCGGCTGCTGCAGACCGTGGTGGAGGTGGCTGCGGAGAAGAACTCGACGCTCGTGCTGCCGTTCCCGGTGGAGCTGCTGCGCTTCCTGGACACGGCGACGGACGCCCAGCTGCGGTCGGCCGGGAAGGTGGTCGCCGAGACCGCGCAGGCCGCCGCCGAGGAGGGCGCGCGCCAGCTCGAACTCCCGGAGCTGGAGGAGCTGTTGGACAAGTCGCCACAGGAGGGAGCGGACCCGCGGGACAGGCGCGCCGAGCACGGCAGGGCGGCCTGAGGGCCGTCCCGGTGGCGACCGCCCGCCGCCCGGACCACGATGGACATCGGGGGGCAGGCAGGCACGTCAGGGAGGCGGACCATGACCAGAGCCAGCGACATCATGCACCCGGGCGCGGAGTGCATCCGCGAGCACGAGACGCTCGCCACCGCCGCCCGGATCATGCGGGACCGGGACGTCGGCGCGCTGCCCATCTGCGGCGAGAACGAGAGGCTGCTGGGCATCGTGACCGACCGCGACATCGTGCTCAAGTGCATCGCGCAGGGCCGGGACCCGTCCGCGGTGACGGCGGGCGAGCTGGCCGAGGGCCGGCCGATGACGGTGGAGGCGGACGAGGACACCGAGCAGGTGCTGCGCGTGATGGAGCAGTACCAGGTGCGTCGCCTACCGGTGATCAACCACCCCGAGCACAAGCTGGTCGGGATGATCAGCGAGGCGGACATCGCGCGCGGGCTGCCGCAGGCCCGGGTGGCGGAGTTCGTGTCGGCGGTGTGCGCGGAGGAGGCGCCCGGGGCGGACGTGTGACGGCTCCGCGCACCCGGTGGGGTCAGGCGAGTGCGTAGACCGTGGTGGCGTGCGCGGCCGGCTCCTCGTCGCCCTCGGCGGTGAGCGCGATGTCGAGGAAGGCGATCCGCCGGCCGAGCCTGGTCACCCGGGCGTGCACCAGGACGTCCCGCTCGGTGACGGCGCGCTGGAAGGTGGTCGACTGCTGGACGGTGGTCATCGGGCCGAAGCCGCCGCGGGCCGCCGACACGGCGATCACGCTCGCGGTGTCGGCGGCGGCCATCAGCGCCTGCCCGGACAGCCCGCCGCCCTCCCGGGCCAGCTGGCCGGACCAGGGCAGCCGCAGCACGGCGTGCCGCTCCCCGGTCTCGGTCACCGACAGGCCGAGCGCCTGCACCCAGGGCGCGAAGTTGTCGGTCAGGATCTTGTCCGCCTCGGCGGTGGTGAGGGTCATCCGGCCATTGTGGCCCGCATGGTGGCGCCGTGTCAGCGGGGCGCGGTGGGGCTGTCGAGGTGGCGACGGAGCACCGCGCGCAGCTCGTTCGGGCCGACCAGGTCGAGGCGGCGGCCCTAACCTCCGTCCCGGAGCGCGTCGGCGATCAGCTCCGCGAGGTGCAACGCCCGGCGTCCTTCGGCGAGTTGGGTGATCTGGGTGCGGCAGCTGAAGCCGTCGGCCAGGACCACGGTGTCCGGGGCCGCCGAGCGGAGCTCCGGGAGGAGGACGCGTTCGGCGATCGCCTCGGACACCTCGAAGTGCCCTTGCTCGAAGCCGAAGTTGCCGGCCAGGCCGCAGCAGCCGGAGTCCAGCACCCGGTTGTGCAGGCCCAGTCGGGCCTCGACGCGCCGGTCGGCGGCGGAGCCCAGGACGGCGTGCTGGTGGCAGTGGGTCTGGGTCACGGCGTCCCGGGGGATGCGGGGGAGCGGGGCGTCGGGGGCGTACTCGTCGAGGAACTCGGCGAACGTGCGGGTGTGTTGGGCGAGCGGGCGGCCGTCCGCGCCGAGGAGACGGGGCAGGTCCTCGCGCAGGCTGGCAGTGCAGCTGGGATCCAGCCCGATCACGGGTGTGTCGGCCGGGAGCCCGGCGGCGTCGAGCGCCCGCAGGCTGCGCCGCACCACCCGGCGGGCGGTGCCGAGCTGGCCGGTGGAGTACCACGTGAGGCCGCAGCAGACCGGGCCGGCGGGCAGCCGGACGTCGAAGCCCAGGTGTTCCAGCACCTCGACGGCCGCGCGCGGCACGCTCGGCTGGAGGTGGTCGGAGAAGGTGTCCGGCCAGAGCAGGACGGGCCGCGCGCCCGTCGGGGTCGGATGCTCGGCGCGGTGCCGGCGGTACCAGTGGGTGAAGGTCTCCGGCGGGAGGACGGGTAGCACGCGCCGCCGGTCGATGCCGCCGAGCCGTTTCAGCAGCGCGGCGGCCGGGGACCGGGCGAGGGTGTTGGCGGCCCCGGGCGCGAGGGCGGCGGCCCGCAGCCAGAGCGGCAGCCAGCCCATCGAGTAGTGGGAGCGCGGGCGGAGGCGGTGCCGGTAGTGCTGGTACAGGAACTCCGTCCGGTACGTCGCCATGTCGACGTGCACCGGGCAGTCGCTCGCGCAGCCCTTGCAGCCCAGGCAGAGGTCCAGCGCCTCCCGGACCTCCTCCGAGCGCCAGCCGTCGCGGATCGCTTCGCCGCGCAGCATCTCGGCGAGCAGCCGGGCCCGGCCCCGGGTGGAGTGCCGCTCCTCGCTCGTGGCCATGTAGCTCGGGCACATCACCCCGGTGGTCGGGTCGACGCACTTGGCGACGCCCACGCAGCGGTGCACGGCCTTCGTGAGGCTGCCGCCGTCCTGCTCGTACGGGAGGGCGAGCGGCAGGGCGCGGCGCGGGGCGGTGACGAAGCGCAGGTCCGCGTCGAGCGGGCGCGGGTCGACCAGGGCGCCCGGGTTGAGCAGGTTCTCCGGATCCCAGATGTGCTTGAACTCGCCGAACAGGTCGATGACTTCGGGCCCGTACATGCGCGGCAGCAGCTCGGCGCGGGCCTGCCCGTCACCGTGCTCGCCGGAGAGCGAACCGCCGTACGAGACCGCCAGATCGGCCGCCTGCTCCAGGAAGTCCCGGAGGACCAGGACCCCTCGGGGCTCGCCGAGCGGGAAGTCGATCCGCAGGTGCACGCAGCCGTCGCCGAAGTGTCCGTACGGCACGCCGCGCAGGCTGTGCCGGCGCAGCAGGGCACGCAGATCGCGCAGGTAGTCGCCGAGCCGCTCGGGCGGGACGGCGGAGTCCTCCCACCCCGGCCAGGCCTCCCCGCCCCCCGGCAGCCGGGTGACGATCCCGGCACCCGCCTCCCGGACGGCCCACAGCTGCCGCTGCTCGACCGGGTCGGTGACGAGGGCGACGGCGGCCGAGGGCTCGCGCCGTACGGCGTCGGCGAGCCGGCGGGCGGCCTGGTAGGCCTCGGCGGGGGTGGCGCCGCCGACCTCCAGGAACAGCCAGCAGGCGCCGGCGGGCAGCCGGTCCAGCGCGGGCGGGCGGGGGCCGGCGGCGAGCAGCGCCTCGATGAGGTCGGCCGCCATGCCCTCGGCGGTCAGCGGGCCCAGGGGCAGCAGGGCGGGGACGGCGTCGGCGGCGGCGCCCTCGTCCGGGTAGCCGGCCACCACGAGGGCGCGGGCGGGCGGCTCCTCGACGAGCCGGACGGTGGCGCCGAGCAGCAGCGCGCAGGTGCCCTCGGTGCCGGTGAGGGCGCGGGCCAGGTCGTGGCCGTGCTCGGGCAGCAGCGCGTCCAGCGGGTAGCCGGAGGTGCGGCGCGGCAGCCGGGGCATGCCCTGTCGGATGGTCGCGAGGCTGCGGTCGGTGAACTCCTGGAGCTGCTGGTGGAGTTGGCCTTCACGCCCGGGCCGGTCGCGCAGCGCCGCCCGCTGCTGCGGGGTGAGCGGGCCGCCGACGGTCAGCTCGGTGCCGTTCGCGAGCAGCAGCTCCAGCCGCTCGACGTTGTCGGAGGTGCGCCCCCAGGCGAGCGAGTGCGAGCCGCAGGCGTCGTTGCCGATCATGCCGCCGATCGTGCAGCGGCTGTGCGTGGACGGGTCGGGCCCGAAGCGCAGCCCGTACGGGCGGGCGGCGCGCTGGAGGTCGTCCAGGACGACGCCGGGCTCGACCCGGGCGGTGCGGGCGTCCGGGTCGACGTCGAGCACCGCGCCCAGGTGGCGGCGGAAGTCCAGCACCACCGCGCCCGGCCCGATCGCCTGCCCGCCGATGCTGGTGCCCGCCCCGCGCGGCACCACCGGCACCCGGTACTGGCGGCACAGCGCGAGCGCCGTGCGGACGTCGTCCAGGTCGGCGGGTTTGACCACGCCGAGCGGCAGGTGCCGGTAGTTGGAGGCGTCGTGGCCGTAGACGGCCCGCTCGGCGGCGCCGAAGCGGACCTCGCCGCGCAGGTCGGCGGCCAGCTCACGGGCCAGCTCGGCTCCGGGGACGGCGGACGGACGGCTCACCGGGGACCTCCGGGGCGGTGCGGCGACGGCTCCGGCCGATCATGGCAGCTCGACGCAGCGCTGGGGAACGGGCCACCCCGGCGCTCCGCCGTCAGAGTGGCGACGTCGGGGTGGCGCCGGCCGGCACCGGGCTCAGGACTTGCGCCGGTTGGCCCCCGTGATCGTGCCGCGCGCGATGTGGGACAGCTTCGCCACCTCGAACGCCGGGTACGCCCCACCGGCCAGCAGTGAGAACTTCACGCCCTCGCGCCCGCCCGGCCTCTTGTGCCCGGGCGGCTGGAAGCGGCGGTGGTGCTCGGCGGCCCGGTGGAAGAACTGCGGCCGCTCGGCACGCGTCACGCACCCGGCGAGGTCGAAGACGAACAGGTAGTGCCGGATCATCCGGACGAACACCGCGTCGCGGACGGCGTACAGGTGCGGCTGGTCCTCCAGCAGCGTGAAGCTGCGCTCGTACTGCTCGAAGAGGTCGAACACGCTGCTGCCCGGCGAGCCGGTCGGGTGGACGGTCTCCCGACGCCGCAGCTGCACGCACTCGCGCGGCAGGACGGCCACCCGCTGGGCGGCCAGCATCGCCTCGTACACGACCGGGATCTCCTCGTACCGGCCGTCGGGGAAGGCCAGCCCGAGCTCCTCCCAGTGGCCGCGGCGCACCAGGCGGTCCCAGATCAGCGGCGGCGCGCCGAGCAGCTCCGGGCGGTCGAACGGCCCGGCCACCTCGGCCCCGGCCGCCGCCAGCAGCTGCTCCGCCCCGCCGGCCCACTCGCGGTCGTTGTGCAGCCGGGTGTGCCCGAACTGCAGGACGTCCACCGGTCCGGTCTCGCCCAGCCGGTCGGCGAGCGCCTGGAGCCCGTCCGGCGGCAGCAGGTGGTCGGCGTCCAGGAACAGCAGGTACTCGCCGACCGCCCGCGCGGCCCCCGCGTTCCGCGCGATCCCCACCCCGACCGCCGCGTCCAGGTGCAGCACCGACACCTGCGGATGCCGCCCGGCGAACTCGTCCACGAGGTCCCGCGGGGTCTCGGTGGAGCGGTCGGCGACCACGATCACCTCGACGTCCCGGAAGGACTGGCCGAGCAGCGAGTCCAGACAGTCCGCCAGCTGTTTCTGCTGGTCGTAAGCAGGGAGCACGACACTGATCAGGGGTGAGGGCATGACGCCGGAGCGTAAGAGGGCGCGCGAACCGTGGCAAAGCCCTGACGCCCCGTAATTCCCTGCAATTCCCGGCAAACCGTACGACCGTGCGCCATATCTTCACGCCACCTGCCGGACGCGTCCACGACAGAAACCTGGCCGTATCCGAACGGCGCGGGCCCGCGACGCGTGCTGCGCGTCGCGGGCCCGGGGGGTGCCGAGGGAGTCGGCTCAGTACCAGTGGTGGTTCTGCCAGAAGGTCCAGGCGGCGCAGGGGCTGCCGTAGCGGGAGTTCATGTAGTCCAGGCCCCACTTGATCTGGGTGACGGGGTTGGTGCGCCAGTCGGAGCCGGCGGAGGCCATCTTGGAACCGGGGAGGGCCTGGACGAGGCCGTAGGCGCCGGAGGAGGCGTTGACGGCGAGGGGGTTCCAGCTGCTCTCGCGGAAGACGATGTTGCTGAAGCACTGGAGCTGGCCGGCGGGGACGAGCTGGGCGGCGATCTGCTGCGGGGTGCCGGTCGGGGCCGGGGCGGCGGTGTTGAGGGTCTGGCGCTGCTGCGAGCGGGACGCGGCGGCCTCGGCGTCGGCCTTCGCCTTGGCGTCCGCCTGGGCCTTCGCGTCGGCCTCGGCCTGCGCCTGGGCGGCGGCCTGGGTCTGGGCCTGCGCCTGTGCCTGGGCGGCCGCGGCCGAGGCGGCGTCGGCCTGGGCGGGGTGGGCCTGGGCGACCTGGTCGGCGGCCGAGACGGCGGCGACCGGGGCAGTGGCCTCGGCGGTGCCACCGGCCTGCGGGATCGCCAGGGCGGCGGTGGCGGCGCTCGCCACGACGAGGGTGGCGACACCGGTGATCAGGGAATTGCGGCGGGCATGGCTGAGCGGCGGCATGTCTGCGGAGGGTCCTTTTCCGTCGGGGTGGCATCACGCGGCCGTCGGGGGGCGACGGCCGTGGCGCCCCGGCGGAACGGGGCGGGTCGGGCCGGGCTGCGCGGCGGTCGGGCCGTCGGCGCTGCCTGGCGATGGGCCATTCTTGGCAGGGCCGGCGACGGGTGGCAAAGGTGTCCGCTACTACGCCGGGTCGTGGGTGTGGCAGGGGCGGTGGTCCGTTTTGAGATGTTTGCCCGATTTGGGGGGTTGTGGGTCGCGGGGTGGCGGCGAACCTTGATCCACAGGGGGAACGGCGTGGTGGCCTGCGCTCTTCGGGCGCGGCGAGGCGGTGGGTGGGTCGGGCATGGCGCAGGCCGGGCGCCGGGTGCGGGCCTTCTACTACGGGGGGTCGTGGATGTGGAATCCCGTGTGGGCGGCCTCACACGTTCGGTGGGCGGAGTTCGGCGGAGAGTGGCGGGCCGACCACGGCGGCCGGGGTGGAATCCGTCATTGCCGTGTTCCTGCCAAGCCTGGTTGGCAGGGCTCCACCCCTCCTCCCGTGCCGCTCCGGTGCGCCACGCTCGATCCTCCCGACCTGTCCAGGAGGTATCGATGAAGCGTCAATCCGCGAGGGTGCTGGGCCTGTTGGCCGGTTTCGTGTTCGCGGCCGGCATGACCGTCCTGCCCGCCGCAGCCGCTCCGGCGCCGTCCCAGACGGTGGTCGGCGGCACGCAGGCGGCCCAGGGTGAGTTCCCGTTCATGGTGCGGCTCTCGATGGGGTGCGGCGGCGCGCTCTACAGCCCGCAGATCGTCCTCACCGCCGCGCACTGCGTGAACGGCACCGGCGCCGACGCGAGCATCACGGCGACGCTCGGCGCAGTCGACCTCAACAGCCCGGACGCGATCACCGCGCAGTCGGCGTACGTGTACCAGTCGCCCGCCTTCAGCGGCGCGGAGAACGGCAACGACTGGGCGCTCATCAAGCTGAGCGCGCCGGTCGGCGGCGACCAGGTCGCCACGCTGCCGATCGCCGGCTCCACCGCGTACGACAACGGCACCTTCACCATCGCGGGCTGGGGCGCGGCGAGCGAGGGCGGCGACCAGCAGCAGTACCTGCTGAAGGCCACCGTCCCGTACGTGGACGACACGACCTGCACGAACGCCTACCCGAACCTGGTGACCTCGGCCTCGCTCTGCGCGGGCTACGTCGACCAGGGTGGCGTCGACACCTGCCAGGGCGACTCGGGCGGCCCGATGTTCCGGGCCGACGCGGCCGGGCGGCCGGTCCAGGTCGGCATCGTGAGCTGGGGCAACGGCTGCGCCCGCCCGGGCTTCCCCGGCGTGTACACCAAGGTGAGCACCTACGCCGCCGACATCGCGGCGGCCGCGGCCACCCTCTGACCGGGGATGCGCCGAGGCGCCCGGGGGCCGGTCTCGCCCCCGGGCGTCGGCGTGTGCTCAGGCCGTCCGGGCGGGGGCGAGCAGGGTGCGGGCCCGGCGCTCCTCCTGGGCGATGCGGCCGGTCGGGACGGGCGGCAGGTGGGCGAGGAGGGCGGTGGCGGCCTCCGTCCGGCCCGCGTGGGCGTGGGCGGCGGCCAGGCGGGCGGTGACGAGGGCGTGGTCGTGGGGGTGGGTGGACGGCGGGAGCTGGGTGAGGGCGGTGCCCAGGTGGGCCGCGGCGCTGCGGGCGTGTGCCGGGCGGCCGCCGTGAAGGGCGAGGTCGCGGTGGCATGTGCCGTGCGCGACGGTCAGCACGAGGTGCGCGCGGGCGAGCCACGGGCTCGGTTCGCCCGCGCGGAGGGCCGCCTCCGTCAGCCGCTCGGCGTCGGCGAGGGCGTGCAGGGCGTCGGCGGCCGTACCGGCGCGTGCGTGGGCGTGGGCCTCCGCGAGGGCGGCCCAGGCCTGGACGCCGGGCCGGGCGGGCAGGAGGAGCGCGGCGCGGCGGGCGGCGCCGGCGAGGGCGAGGGCCGTCGTCGGGTCGCCGCGCCACCAGTGCACCGCGCTCTGCCGGGCGAGCAGGTCGGCGACGGCGGCCCGGTCGTCGGCGGCGCGGGCCCAGGCGAGTCCGCGGCCGTACCAGGCGAGGGCGCGGGCGGGGCGGTCGCCGTCGAAGTGGGCCCAGCCGGCGAGCTCGGCGTAGCGGGCGGCGAGGGAGAGGACGCGGGCGTCCGGTCGCCAGCCGGCCAGGGTGCGGGTGTGGTGTTCGAGGACGGCGGTCAGGTCCTCGCCGCCGATGTGGGTGACGGCGGTGCGGTAGACGGCCAGCAGGCCGCTCAGCACGTCGAGGGAGGCGGCGTCGGGCCGTACGGCGCCGCAGGCGCCGAGAGCGCCGAGGTGTTCGCGTTCCTGTCGCACGGGCTGCCAGAGCTCGGCCAGCTCGCCTCCGGTGGCGAGCAGTTCGTCGGCGCGGGCGGGGAGTCCGGGCGGCGGCCAGCGGCGGGCGTTCTCGACCCGGCTGATCAGCGAGTCGTCGTAGCCGAGCAGGCGGCCGAGTTCGGCCTGGCTGAGGCCGCGGACCTCGCGCCAGTGTCGCAGCCGGTGGCCGAAGCGCAGCCGGGCGGAGGGGGGTAGGGGCGACGACGCGGGGACGGGTGCAGGGAGGAACGGCACGGGGCCTCCCGGTGACGGTGGGGGTGCGCTCGGAGGGGAAGCGCCATGCCGGGTATCCCCGTTGACGCAGACTCGTCAAACGGGCGCCGCTCAACCGCAGGTGGAGGCCCCCCGGAAACGCGGACCGGGCCCGGGAGCCTCCGCAACGGCTCCCGGGCCCGGCGTTCCCGCGCGGTGCGGACGGATCAGGAGTCCGCCGTCACCGCGGCCCGCCGCCGGCGGCCCACCACGGCCGAGGCCGCGAGGACGATCGCCGCGGCGACCAGCGACAGGTACATCTGCTTGCGCCCGTCGGCGTCGGTGAACATGTACGCCATCACGAACCCGATCATGCCGATCGCGGCCCAGGTCAGGTACGGGTACAGCCACATCCGGACGGTCAGCCGCTCGGGCATCTCACGCTCGATGATCTTGCGCATCCGCAGCTGGGTGCCGCAGATCACCAGCCAGACGAAGAGGGCGACCGCACCGGAGGAGTTGAGCAGGAACGCGAACACCGTGTCGGGGGAGGTGTAGTTGAAGAAGACGGCGATGAAGCCGAACACCACCGAGGCCAGGATCGCGACCCGCGGCACGCCGCGCTCGGTGACGCTCGCGAAGGCCTTGGGCGCGTCGCCGCGCCGGCCGAGCGAGAAGGCCATCCGGGAGGCCGTGTACATCCCGGAGTTGAGGCAGGACAGGACGGCCGTCAGCACGATCACGTCCATCACCTGGCCGGCGTGCGGGATGCCCACGTGGTTCAGCACCGCGACGTAGGGGCTGGCCTTGACCTCGGCCGAGTCCCACGGCAGCAGGGTCACGACGAGCAGGATCGAGCCCAGGTAGAAGACGCCGATGCGCCAGATCACGCTGTTGGTGGCCTTGGTGACGGCCTTCTCCGGGTCCTCGGACTCGCCGGCGGCGAGCGTGACGATCTCGCTGCCCATGAACGCGAACACGACGGTGAGCATGCCGGTGAACACCGCGCCGACGCCGTGCGGCAGGAAGCCGCCGTGGCCGGTGAGGTTGGTCGTGCCGACCGCGTGCGTGCCGGGCAGCAGACCGAACAGGGCGAGGATGCCGATCACCAGGAACGCGGCGATCGCCACGACCTTGATCCCGGCGAACCAGAACTCGAACTCGCCGTAGGACGACACCGAGGCCAGGTTGGTGGCGGTGAGCACCGCCATCACGATCAGCGCGAACGCCCACTGCGGCACGCCGGGCATCCACTGGTTGAGGATCTTCGCGCCGGCGGTGGCCTCGACCGCGAGCACCACGACCCAGAAGAACCAGTACAGCCAGCCGATGGTGAACCCGGCCCAGCGGCCGAGCGCGCGGTCCGCGTACGCCGAGAACGAGCCGCTCTGCGGGTCGGCCGCGGCCATCTCGCCGAGCATCCGCATCACCAGCACGACCAGCAGGCCGGCCAGCGCGTAGGAGAGCAGGATGCCGGGGCCGGTGGCCGCGATTCCCGCGCCGGAGCCGACGAACAGACCGGCGCCGATCACGCCGCCGATGGCGATCATCGACAGGTGGCGGTTCTTGAGCCCGGCCTTCAGGTGGCCGTCGCCGCCGTGTCCGCCGTGCCCGTGCGGCCCCGCCTGGTGGGGGGCCTGCGCCGGTGCCGCCGGCTTGGTGGTGTCCGCACTCATCAAGGGTGCCCTGTGCCTTTCCCGCGCGGTGTGACCATCGGCTCGTCTCGCCGGAGGGTTGGGGGACAGACCCGCGCATCGCGGTGCAACCTAACTTCTACGCACGAGTATCGGAACACGGCCTCGATAACTGTTCGGTAAGCGGACATGAAAGCGCAGGTCAGAGTGGGTGCAGAGGTGACGTGGAAGCCTCAAATCTGACGCAACGTCAGGCGCTGAGTCTCGTCCGGGGCCGGGAGGTCTATGCCTCTCGCGGCCCCGGGGTGGCGATCCGGCGCGCATCCGCCGGCCCATCGTCGATCCGGTGTGGCCGAACCGGGCAAATCCGGGCAGAGTGGGATTCTCCGGAAGGGGCGGCCCCATGCCCATGCAGACCACCTGGAAGGGGACGATCAGCTTCGGGCTGGTCAGCATCCCCGTTCACCTGTACTCGGCGACGCAGGAGCACGACGTCCCGCTGCACCAGGTGCACGCCAAGGACGGCGGACGGGTGCGGATGAAGCGGTACTGCGAGCGGGAGGAGAAGGAGGTCCCGTACGCGGAGATCGCCAAGGGCTACGAGTCGCCCGACGGCCGGACCGTCACCCTCACCGACGAGGACCTGGCCGACCTTCCGCTGCCCAGCAAGAAGGTCATCGACGTGCTGGCCTTCGTCGACGCCGCCGAGATCGACCCTCTGATGTTCTCCAAGGCCTACTACGTCGGCGTCGCCGACAAGGGGGCCGCCAAGCCGTACGCGCTGCTGCGCGACGCGCTCGTCGAGTCCGGCCAGATCGCCGTCACCAAGATCGCGCTGCGCACCCGGGAGTCGCCCGCGGTGCTGCGCGTGCACGACGGGACGCTGGTGCTGCAGACCTGCATCTGGCCCGACGAGGTGCGTCCGGCGGCCGGGATCGCTCCGGAGGAGGACGTGACCGTGCGGCCGCAGGAGCTGAAGATGGCGCGGTCGCTGATGGAGACGCTCTCCGAGGACTTCGACCTCTCCCAACTCCACGACGACTACCAGCTGGCCCTGCAGCAGGTCGTCCAGGCCCGGCTTGAGGGCGTCGAGATCCCGCACGAGGAGGAGCCGGGCGAGGCGCCCGACAACGTGATCGACCTGATGGAGGCGCTGCGCAGCAGCCTCAAGCAGGCCAAGGTCGCGCACGGCGGCCACGGGGCCGCCGAGGACGGGCCCGCGCCGCCGCGCAAGCGGGCCGCCCCCGCGAAGAAGGCCACCCCCGCGAAGAAGGCCGCGCCGGCGAAGCCCAAGGCGGCTGCGAAGAAGACCACGACCCGCAAGACCTCGGCCCCCCGCAAGGCCTCGTAGGCCGTGCGGGGAGGCCGCGGACCAGGTAGTCCCCTTTCCCCGATTTCCCGACCGACGACGGGAGGCGATCCCGATGGACCTGCTGACCTACAAGGAACTCGACACCGGCCCCGACGCCCCGGAGCGCCCGAGCTGGGGCCACCGGGCCTGGCACTGGCTGCTGAGCCTCAGCCCGACCGTCGTGACGTTCATGGTCACGCTGTCGATCGGCCTCTGCATGGTCGCGGTGCAGGTGTCCCAGGAGATCGTGCTCGCCGCGATGGCCGTCTTCTGGGCGCTGACGTTCATCGCCCTGGCGGGTGTCGTCGCCCGCTGGATGACGCCCGGCCGGGGCAGGCACCGGATGGCCGCCTGACCCGGCCGCCGGCGACGGCCGGGACGACGGCGGGACGGGATCCGGGCGGGCTCAGCCGATCCACACCGTGGTGACGTTGCAGAACTCCCGGATCCCGTGCCCGGACAGCTCCCGCCCGAACCCGGAGCGCTTGACGCCGCCGAACGGCAGCGCCGGGTGGGAGGCCGTCATGCCGTTGAAGAACACCCCGCCCGCCTGGATGTCGCGGACGAAGCGCTCCTGCTCGGCCGCGTCCGTCGTCCAGACGTTGGAACTCAGGCCGAACGGCGTGTCGTTGGCGAGTGCCACCGCCTCGTCGAGGTCGGCGACGCGGTAGACGGTGGCGACCGGGCCGAAGGTCTCCTCCTGGTGGATCCGCATGGCCGGGGTGATGCCGGTGAGCACCGTCGGCTCGTAGAAGTACCCGGTGTCCCAGCCCTCGGGGCGCCCGCCGCCGCACTCGACCCGGGCGCCGCGGGTGCGCGCGTCCTCGACGAGTTCCTCCAGGTCGTCCCGGCCCTGGCGGCTGGCCAGCGGGCCCACGTCGGTGGCCTCGTCCATCGGGTCGCCGACCCGCAGGGAGCGCATCGCCTCGGTGAAGGCGGCGGTGAAGCGGTCGTAGACGGCGGTGTGGACGATGAAGCGCTTGGCGGCGATGCAGGACTGGCCGTTGTTCTGCGCCCGGGCCCGGACGGCGGTGCGGGCGGCCGCGTCGAGGTCGGCGGAGGGCATCACCACGTACGGGTCGCTGCCGCCGAGTTCCAGGACGGCCTTCTTGACCTCGTCGGCCGCGGTGGCGGCGACGGCCCGCCCGGCCGGCTCGCTGCCGGTGAGGGTCACGGCGGCCACCCGGCGGTCCCGGATCACGCCCTCGACCGCGCCGGAGCCGATCAGCAGGGTCTGGAAGCAGCCCTCGGGGAAGCCGGCCCGGCGGAACAGCTCCTCCAGGGCGACCGCGGTGCGGGGCACGTTGGAGGCGTGCTTGAGCAGGCCGACGTTGCCCGCCATCAGCGCGGGCGCGGCGAACCGGATCACCTGCCAGAACGGGAAGTTCCACGGCATGACGGCCAGCACGACGCCGAGCGGGCGGTAGCGGACGTAGGCGCGGGCGGCCCCGGCGTCGGCGACGTCGGCCGGGGCCGGGTGCTCGTCGGCGAGCAGCGCCTCGGCGTTGTCGGCGTACCAGCGCATCGCCTTCGCGCACTTGGCGGCCTCGGCCCGGGAGGCGGTGAGCGGTTTGCCCATCTCCTCCGTCATCGTGCGGGAGACGGCCTCCTGGTCCTGGTCGAGCAGGTCGGCGGCCCGGCGCAGCAGGGCGGCGCGGGAGGCGAAGGTGGTGGTCCGGTAGTTGTGGAAGGCGGCCTCGGCGAGGGCGAGGCGCCGGTCGATGCCGGCCGCGTCGAGGGGCTCGAAGTTCTGCAGGATCTCGCCGGTCGCGGGGTTGACGCTTGCGATGGGCATGCGGGGGCTCCCAGGTGGTCGGGGGTTCGTTGCTTCCCTCTCCGACACCCTCTCCGACCGGCCGTCCCCGGGCACGCCACCGCCGCCCGGCGTGTCCTGCCGCGCGGTGGGGGCGGACGGACGGGCGGCGCGGTGCGGGCGGGCTAGTCGGGCAGCGACTCCACCCGGGCCGCCGCCTCGCGCGCCCGGGCACCGGCCCGGGTGCGGGCGGCCGTCACGTGGCGGTTCGGGAATCGGTGCAGGTACTCGGCCTCCAGTTGGCCGGTGCGCAGGGTGTGGCGCTTGAGTGCCTCCTCGGAGCCGTACAGGAACGTCTCGTGGCGTGTGCGGTGCAGCTGTTCCAGCTCGTGCAGCAGGGTGTCGTTGCCCAGGGCGTGCGGGGAGATGCCCTCGGGCCTGAGCTGGGGGGCGGTGGCGTGCCGCATGTCCGTACCTCCTCGGCAGAACCCCCCGTTTACCCGGTGCCCGGCTATCCGTTCCAGTACACGCGTTCGGGCGGCGGGGGGCATCCCGGGATGCACGG
This sequence comes from Kitasatospora sp. NPDC001660, assembly GCF_053596725.1. Classification (NCBI taxonomy): domain Bacteria; kingdom Bacillati; phylum Actinomycetota; class Actinomycetes; order Kitasatosporales; family Streptomycetaceae; genus Kitasatospora; species Kitasatospora sp. NPDC001660. The sequence goes on from NZ_JBSFGU010000042.1 coordinate 15,771, forward strand.
GGAACCTCGGACAAGTCTTGTCGTACAAGAGTTCTTGTTCTTATCCCGCTCGCATGACCGACACGCCCGAGAACGCCCGCACGCCCGAGGACACCCGGCAGATCCTCGACGCCCGCGTCCTGGCCGCCATCACCCATCCACTGCGCCGCCGTCTGCTCGACGTGCTCAAGGTGGACGGCCCGGCCACCGTCGGGCGGCTCGCCGAGCGGACCGGGCAGGCGGTGGGCAACGTCAGCCACCACGTGAAGGTGCTGGCGGGCGGCGGGCTGATCGAGGAGGTGCCGGAGCTCGCCCGGGACCGGCGCGAGCGCTGGTGGCGGCTCACGGCGGCGGAACTGCGGTGGGCGCGGGCCGACTTCGAGGACGACCCGGTCCGCGAGGCCGTCGCGGACGCCGCCGGATCACTCCTCCTGGAACGCCAGGTCGCCATGGTGCGGCAGTGGTTCGCGCGGCGGCACACGTACGGGCCGCAGTGGCGGGACGGCTGCTCGGTAGCCACCGAGACGTGGCTGCGGCTCACTCCGGAGGAGGCCCGGGAGCTGGCCGAGGACCTGACCGCCGTCCTGCGGAAGTGGGCGGAGCGGTCGGTGCCCGAGGACGGGCGGGAGCGCGAGCCGGTCTTCGCGTTCGCCCACAGCGTCCCGGCGCAGCCGTGACGGGCGGGGTCGAGCTCGTCGCGGACCCGGCACCGGTCGAACTCCGTTCGCGCTGGGGCCGGACCGCTCGCGACCGGCCCGCTGACCGCTGCGGCGTGGCTGCCTTGGCTGCTGGTCGGCCTGCCCGCCCGGGTGTGGGTGGGACGGGTGTCCCGGCGGGCGGTGATGATCGGCCGCTACGTCGCGTCGGCGGTGCTGTTCGCGCGCGTGCCGGTGGCGGGGTGGTTCGGCGTGTGCGACGTCCTCGGGCTGCGCACCGCGATGCGGGTGATGACCGGCCTGCTGGCACTGTGCGGCGCGCTGCCGCTGGTGTCGCCGCTGCGCACCGTCAGGGAGCCGCCCACAGGGCATGCTGTGATCACCCAGAACGTCGGATGAATCCTTCGTCTCCACAGAACGCGCGCGGACGGATCGCTCATGCCCATCCCCAAGGCCGAACTCCACCTGCACATCGAAGGAACCCTTGAGCCCGAGCTCGCCTTCGCCCTCGCTGCCCGCAACGGCGTCGCGCTGCCGCACGCCGACACCGAGGAGCTCCGCAGGGCGTACTCCTTCAGCGACCTGCAGTCCTTCCTGGACCTGTACTACGCGCTGATGGCCGTCCTGTGCACCGAGGACGACTTCGCGGACCTCGCCGACGCCTACCTCGCCCGCGCCGCCGGGCAGGGCGTCCGGCACGCCGAGATCTTCTTCGACCCGCAGGCCCACACCGCCCGCGGCGTGCCGATCGGCGTCGTCGTGGACGGCCTCACCCGGGCGCTCGCCCGCAGCGAGGAGCGGTACGGCATCAGCACGCGGCTGATCATGTGCTTCCTGCGCGACGAGTCCGCCGAGTCCGCGCTGGAGACCTTCGAGGCCGCCCGCCCGTACTTCGACCGGATCACGGGCATCGGCCTCGACTCCGCCGAGGTCGGGAACCCGCCCGCCAGGTTCCGCGAGGTGTACCGGCGCGCGGCCGAGGCCGGGCTGCGCCGCGTCGCCCACGCGGGTGAGGAGGGGCCGGCCGGGTACGTCACCGAGGCGCTGGACGTCCTCGGCGTCGAGCGGATCGACCACGGCCTGCGCTGCCTGGAGGACGGCGAGCTGGTGGCCCGCCTGGTCCGCGAGCAGGTGCCGCTGACCGTGTGCCCGCTGTCCAACGTCCGCCTGCACTGCGTCGACACGCTCGCCGACCACCCGCTGCGGGAGATGCTGGACGCCGGGCTGCTGGTCACCGTCAACTCCGACGACCCGGCCTACTTCGGAGGCTACGTCGACGACAACTTCCGGGCCGTGCAGCAGGCTCTGGCGCTGGAACCGGAGACGCCGCGCCTGCTCGCGGCGAACTCCTTCCGCGCGTCCTTCGTCGACGAGGAACGGAAGGCGCAACTCCTCGCCGAGGTGGCCGCGTTCACCTTCCCGCCGGTCGAGGCCTGACCGGCCCGCCGCCCCTGGGGGCCGGGGGCGGCGGGCGGCACTCAGATCAGGGTGCTCCAGTAGTACCAGAAGCGGTTGAGCGCCAGCAGCGCGATCACCGCGTACCAGAGCGCCGGCACCACCCAGTGGTAGCGCGCGGCCTCCCGCACCACCGGCCGCAGCCCGCGCCCGCCGGCGATGACGCCCGAGCGCAGGTTGTGCAGCGTCGTGTACCAGAACAGCGGGACCATCGCCGCCCACACCACCATGCAGTACGGGCAGAGCGCGCCGATCCGGTAGAGCGCCTGGTACATCAGCCAGGTCACGAACCCGATCCCGAAGACCGTCCCGGCCTGGAGGCCGAGCCAGAACCAGCGCCGGTACGCCGCCCCTGCGAGCAGGCCCGCGCCGATCGCCGTCACGACGGCGAAACCCGCCAGGCCGAGCAGCGAGTTGGGGAAGCCGAAGGCCTCGGCCTGCTCGCTGCGCATGATCGAGCCGCAGCTGATGATCGGGTCGATGTTGCAACCGGGGACGTACGACGGGTCCTTCAGCAGCCGGAGCTTGTCCAGCGTGAGGACCGTCGAGGCGAACAGGCCGACCGCGCCGCCGATCAGCAGCAGCCAGGCGAACGGACGGCCCGCGCCGTACGTCCGCGCGGCGGGGGCCGCCGTCACCCGGTCACCTGCTTGACCATCGCGGTGAACTGCTCGGGGCCGACGGCCTTGCCGCCGGTGAGGACGTCCAGCTTCCTGCCGTCCAGCTTGACGGTCGGGGTGCCGGTGACGCCGCTCCTGTCGAACTCCTCGTTCACCTTCGCCGCCCACGGCGCGTAGGTGCCCTCCCGGACGGCCTTGACGAAGGCGTCGGTCTTCAGGCCCGGCACCTGGCCGGCCAGGTCGAGGATCCTGTTGGTGTCGCCGAAGCCGTCGGTGCGCTCGTCGGGCTGGTTGGCGTAGAGGACGTCGTGGAACTGCTTGAACTTGTCCACGCCCTCGTTGAGCGCGGCGCCGGCGGCGGCCAGCGCGGTGCGCGAGCCCCTGCCGCCGAGGTTGTTGTCCAGGAACGTCGCCAGGTGGTACTCGATCTTGTACGTGCCGGCGTCGGCGAGCTGCTGGACGGCCTTCCCGGTGGTGGTCTCCAGCTGCTCGCAGTACGGGCAGCGGAAGTCCTCGTAGACCTCCAGGGTGTGCGGCGCGTCGGCCCTGCCGTAGGTGATCACGGTTCCGTCGGTGCCGCCGGCGTTGGCGGGCACCACGAGCGGGCCGTCGGATGCGCTGTCGGAGGAGCCGGAGGAGCCGCTCACGGCGAAGGCCACGCCGGCCACGACGGCGAGCACGGCGGCGCCGGCGGCGCCGACCACGACGCGGCGGCGGATCCGGTCCGTACGCTCGGCCTGCTCGCGGGCGGCGTGCATGCGCTCGGTGGCGGAGGTCCCGGTGCTGGTCCTGCGGGTGTTGCTCATGGGGTGTCGTCCTGTGCTCTCGGGCGTGCGGAAGGGCGGGCGCGCGGGTCGTCGCGCGGCGGGAGAGGACCGGCCGGGGAATCGCCGTGGGCGGTGGTGCTCAGCCGGCCAGGGCGAACACCGGCGGACCGCGCCGGACGACGGGGCCGAGCACGACGTCCTCGGCCGGGACGCGGACCCGGCCGGCCCGCGGGAACGGCACCCGGACCACCGGACGGGCCGGGACGGGCGCGGTGAGCAGCGGCAGCAGGCGGGCGGCGGCCGGCAGGTGCCGGTGCAGGAACTCGCCCAGCATCCGGGCGGACCGCGCGAGGCCGGCCAGCGCGGCGTCCGCGCGGCGCAGCCAGAACGCCCCGGCCAACGCGATCGCCGTGTGCAGCAGCAGGAGCAGCGCGAGCCCGGTGTGCTGGGACACGCCGTGGCCGAGCAGGAAACCGCCCAGCGATCCGCCACCGCACAGCAGCGGCTCGAAACCGCGGGTGGCACCGGGCGGCACGGACGGACAGCTCGCCTGGGCGTAGCCGAACAGCGCGCTCACGCCCAGCTCCAGCGGCAGGAACACCGCGGCGATCGCCGGAAGGCCGCGCTCGCGGCCGGCGAGCGCGAAGGCCACCGCGAAGACGGCGGCGGAGGCGACGGCGAGCGTGCCGGCGGGCAGCGGGCGGCCGGTGACCAGCACCTGGCCGAGCCCGGCGAGCAGCACGACGAGCGCGGCGAAGACCGCCGCGCGGAGCGTCCTGGTGACCGGGCCGGAGTACCGCATGGCACTTGAGTCTGCCACAGGTCGACATACGAACGGTTCGGCCCGAGGCCCCCTGTGGGAAGCCTCACCATGGCCGCTGAACTGGGCTTATGTGGTCCTCACCGATCACCGGGGCGATCGGTGCGGCGCTCAGCGGGTGATCGGTTGCTCAGTGGGCGGTGGCCGCCCGGCCTTCGACCAGGTCCCGGAAGTGTTCGAGGTCGCCCCGCACGGCCCGCTCGATCGCCCCGGCCAGGGCGAAGCCGCGCGGCCCGCCGAAGACCTCGTGCACGGCCTCCGGGTCGTACTCCACCCGGATCTGCAGCCGGGTGTGCCCCGCGTCGAGCGGCAGCAGGGCGAAGGCCCCGTTCAGCTGCACCCCGTCGAGGGTCCGCCAGGCCATCACCCGGCCGCGGCCGCGGTCGGTGATCTCGGTCTCGACGTCCTGCTCGGCGCCGCCGATCGCCACCCCGAGGTGGGCGAGGTTCCGCCCGTGCGGGTAGGCGCTGCGCACGCCGTCGACGAACCGCGGGTAGTCGCGCACCCGGTGCAGCTGCTCCCAGGCGGAGAGGACGGGAGCGGCTATGTCGATCTGCTCCTCCAAGACGCTCATGCTGGACCGGACCTCCTCCGGTTGACCGCGGACAGTTTCCAGCCTGCGCTCCGGAGCGGCGCTCGGCAAAGAGTGCACGGGGGCGCACCCTCCGGGGCGCGCGGGGCGGGCCGGTGCGCAAGACTGGGCGCATGCCGGAGCTGCCCGAGGTCGAGGCGCTGTGCGCCTTCCTGTCCGAGCGGTTGACCGGGCGGGTCGTCGCCCGGGTGCAGCCGGTGGCGATCAGCGCGCTGAAGACGTACGACCCGCCGGTCTCCGCGTTGGAGGGGCGGACGGTCGGGTCGGTGGCGCGACACGGAAAGTTCCTGGACATCGAGGCCGGCGGGCTCCACCTGGTGATCCACCTGGCCCGGGCCGGCTGGCTGCGCTGGAAGGACCGCCTGTCCGCCGAGCCGCCGCACCCGGGCCCGAAGAACCCGCTCGCGCTGCGGCTGCGCCTGGAGGGCGGGGCGGGGGACGGCTTCGACCTCACCGAGGCGGGGACGAAGAAGGGGCTCGCCGTCCACGTCGTGCGGGACCCGGCCGAGGTGCCCGGGGTGGCCCGGCTCGGCCCGGACCCGCTGGACCCGGCTTTCACGCTGCCCGCCTTCGCGGCTCTGCTGCACGGCGAGCGCCGGCAGGTCAAGGGCGTGCTGCGGGACCAGAGCGTGCTGGCGGGCGTGGGCAACGCCTATTCGGACGAGGTCCTGCACGCGGCGAGGATGTCCCCGTTCAAGCTGGCGTCGAGCCTGACCGAGGACGAGACGGCGCGGCTGTACGAGGCGCTCGGCGGCACGCTGCGTGACGCGGTGGAGCGCTCGCGCGGGCTCGCGGCGGGGGAGCTGAAGGCCGAGAAGAAGGTGGGCATGCGGGTGCACGGCCGCACCGGGCAGCCGTGCCCGGTGTGCGGGGACACCGTGCGCGAGGTGTCGTTCGCGGACTCCTCGCTGCAGTACTGCCCGACCTGTCAGACCGGCGGGAAGCCGCTGGCGGACCGGCGGCTGTCCCGGCTGCTGAAGTGACCGGGGCCGGTTCGGCAGCCAGGACGGGGGGCGGGGTTCAGTGCTTGATCGCGACGCCGCCCCAGTAGTAGGCGGCCCACGGGTTGGCCGGCGGCTCGCCGTCCGGGCGCCAGGCGAGGACGGGGGAGACGCCCGGCGCGATGAGGTCCCAGCCGTCGAAGAACCGCACGACGTCGTCGTGGGTGCGCGGCACGAGGGTCATCCCGCCGGCCCGGGCGGCCTCGGTGACCTGGGCGACGGCCACCGGGTCGAAGTCCTGGGTGGGGGTGGTGAGCGCGAGGCAGCTGCCGGAGGGGAGGGCGTCGCGCAGCTCGGCGACCCGGCCCCACGGGTCGTCCTCGTCGGCGATCAGCATTAGGACGGCGATCATGAGCAGGCCGACCGGCTGGTCGAGGTCGAGGGTCGCGGTGAGCGCCGGGTCGGCGAGCAGCTCCTCGGGCTTGCGCAGGTCGGCGTGGATGTAGGTGGTGCGGCTGACCGGGCTGGAGACCATCAGGGCGCGGGCGTGGGCGAGCACGATCGGGTCGTTGTCGACGTAGACCACCCGGGTGCCGGAGCTGACCGCCTCGGCGATCTCGTGGGTGTTGGGCGAGGTGGGGATGCCCGTGCCGAGGTCGAGGAACTGGCGGATGCCGTGCTCGCGGGCGAGGTGGCGCACGGCCCGGCCCTGGAAGGCCCGGTTGGCCTTGGCCATCTCCTTGATGCTGGGCACGGCCTGCTCGATGGCCCGGGCCATGGCGCGGTCGGGCGGGAAGTTGGTCTTGCCGCCCAGCCAGTGGTCGTAGACGCGGGCCGAGTGGGGAGTGGTGGTGTCGACGCCGAAACGTTCCCACTGGCTCAGCTCGGCGGGTTCGTCCTCGTGCTGGTTCCGGTCCGGGAAGTCCTGACTTGTCGTCATGGCCACGTCCTCTGATGGCAGATCATCACACTGGAGGGGGTCAGCGTAGCGGTCCTGAGCGGAACCTGTGCGTCCGGTGGGAAGGGGCTCGTGGTCTTGGGCCGTCGGAGTGGTGATCCGGCCCGTCGGGGTGCCGACCGGGAGCCGGGGTGACCGGCGGGGGAAGCATCCACAATGCTGTCAGATCGTCTGATTAACACGCAGATCGCGTCGTCCACCTCGCCCAGGTCCGGGCCGCGTGCCCCGTCGCGCAGGCTGCTGCTGGTCGCGGCCGGCATGTCGGTGCTCGGGGCGGCCGGCTGCCGCAGTCCGTTCGACGGCGCGGAGGCCGCCCCGACGCCCACCCCGGACCCCGCCGAAGCGGGCGCCGTCGGGGCCGTGCCGGTCGGCGCCCCCTCGCAGTGGGCCTCGGCGAGCGGCTCGCCGGGCACCGCGCCGAGCGCCACCCGGTCGCCCACCCCGTCGCCCGCGCCGATTCCCGGTGCGACGGGCTCGCCGGGTGCGCAGCCCGCCCACAAGGCGCTCACGCAGGCGGAGAGCAAGCCGGTGTACGAGCTCGACCCCTCGCGGCGGGTGGTGGCGCTCACCATCGACGACGGTCCGGACCCGCGGTACACGCCGGCCGTCCTCGCGCTGCTCCAGCAGTACGGGATCCGGGCGACGTTCTTCCTGATCGGGGAGAACGCCGTCGAACACCCGGGGCTGGTGCGGGAGATCGCGGACCGCGGGCACCACATCGCCAACCACACCTGGACCCACCCGGACCTGCGGCACCTGTCCGAGGACAAGGTCCGGGACGAGCTGGAGCGCACCTCGGACCTGCTGTTCCGGACCACCGGACGGCAGCCGACCTGGTTCCGCGCGCCCGGTGGGGACTGGTCGGACGTCTCGCTCAGGGTGTCCGCGGAGCTGGGGCTGCGGAACATGGCCTGGTCGGTGGATCCGCGGGACTGGGCCAGGCCCGGGACGCCGGCGATCATCGACTGCATCCTCAAGGACACCCGGCCCGGCTCGATCGTGCTCAACCACGACGGGGGCGGGGACCGGTCGCAGACGGTGGCGGCGATCAAGGCGTACCTGCCGGCGCTGATCGACTCGGGGTACTACTTCACCACCCCGCCGAACTGAGCGCGGATGTCGGCGGCGGCCGGTGCGGTGGGTACCGGTTTTGCCCTTTAAACCACTCGAAAGGGTGGATTGGGAGAAGCGTTTCTGCGGATTTTGGGCCTCTAGGGTGATCTCGGATCAATTCACCAGGTACCGCCGGGTACCGCCTGAAAGGCCCTCACTCATGCGTCTCCGCAACGCCGCGCTCGCCGTCGTTAGCGCCGTCTCCCTGGTCCTCGCCGTTCCGGCCTCCGCCAACGCCGCGACCGGCGACTTCCTCTACAAGGTCGGCCACGGGGTCCCGGCCGGCATCGCCGACCCCGAGAGCCGCACGTGCATCAACCTCTTCGGGGCCACCGAGAAGGATCCGGCCTTCGCGCCCGAGAACCTCACCGCGTCGACCGCCACCGTCTTCCTCGACTTCGACTGCAACGGTGACGTCTTCTACGTCATGAACCCGGGCAAGAAGCTCGGCGACCGCCTCAAGCTGCGCTCGGTCGTCTTCTCCTGAGCGGATCCGAATGGTGGGGTGGCCGTGACCGGACGGTCGGCGTAGGTTCGAACTGTCCGGCCCGGTCGCCGGTGCCTCGCCGTGCCCGTGGTCGGGCGCCGCAGCCTGGGCAGAGCGAAGGAGGCCTGGGATGACCGGCAACGGCTACGCACACCCCGAGGCGCTGGTCCGCACCGACTGGCTGGCCCACCACCTGGACGACGGCACGATCCGCGTCGTCGAGGTGGACGAGGACGCCTCCGCCTACGAGCGGGACCACATTCCCGGCGCGGTCGGCTGGAACTGGGCCACCGGCCTGCACAGCAGTGTCGGCCGCGACTACATCGACCGGGCGGGTGTCCAGCACCTGCTGCGCGCGGCCGGGGTGGAGGACGACACCACCGTCGTGCTGTACGGCGGCAACAACAACTGGTTCGCCGCGTACGCGTACTGGCTGCTGCGGCTGCGCGGCTACGGGCCGGTGCGGCTGCTGGACGGCGGGCGGAAGAAGTGGGAGCTGGAGGGGCGCGAGCTCACCGAGGAGGTGATGGACTACCAGCACACCTCCTACCGGCTGACCGGGCCCGAGCGGCCGGAGCTGCGCGCGCTGCGGGACGAGGTGCTGGGCCGGGCCGAGGTGTTCGCGAAGCCCGGCACGGACGCGGTGCTGGTGGACGTCCGTTCGCCGGCCGAGTTCCGGGGCGAGCTGATCGCGCCGCCGAACCTGCCGCAGGAGCAGGCGCAGGTGCCCGGGCACATCCCCGGCGCGGTGAACATCCCCTGGTCGCAGGCGGCCAACGACGACGGGTCGTTCCGCTCGGCGGAGGAGCTGCGGGCGCTGTACGGGGGCCGGGGCGTGGAGCCGGAGCGCGAGGTGATCGCGTACTGCCGGATCGGCGAGCGGTCCGCGCACACGTGGTTCGCGCTGACCGAGCTGCTGGGGTACCCGCACGTCAAGAACTACGACGGCTCGTGGACGGAGTACGGATCGCTGGTGCGGGCGCCGGTGGCGCTGGGGGCGTGAGGCCGGCCGGGACGGGGTTGTTCCGGCCGGGTTCGGCCGGTTGCATTATTTCGGCTTGTTTCTTTGCATGAACATCTCACAATCAGGGAGTGGAGCCGGGGCTGCCGGGACAAGGATCGATCCGACCCTTCGTCCCAGTGACCCTGGAGGACCCGTTGCACAAGAGGCTGATCGTCTCTGCCGCGAGTGCCATGACCCTGTTCCTGGCCGTCCCCGCATCGGCCGCCGACTTCCAACCCGGTGCGGCGAGTGCCGGAGATCCGTACTACCCGACCTACGGCAACGGCGGCTACGACATCTCCCACTACGACATCCGGCTGAAGTACCAGCCCGCGACCGACGAGCTGGAGGGGACCACCACGATCCTCGCCACCGCGACCGAGGACCTCTCGCGGTTCGACCTCGACTTCGCGCTGAACGTCCAGGAGGTGCGGGTCAACGGGCGGCCGGCCACCTTCGCCACCAGCGGGGAGCAGAAGCTGGAGATCACACCGGCCCGGCCGCTCGCCAAGGGCAGCCGGACCACCGTGGTCGTGCGCTACAAGGGCGTGCCGTCCACCGTGAAGAAGTTCGGCTTCACCGCCTGGCAGCGCACCCCGGACGGCGCGGTGGCGGCCGACGAGCCCGAGGCGGCGTGGTGGTGGTTCCCGAGCAACGACCACCCGAGCGACAAGGCCACCTACGACATCTCCGTCCAGGTTCCCGACGGCAACGAGGTGATCAGCAACGGCATCCTCGTCGGCAAGAGCTCCCAGGCGGGGTGGACCCGCTTCAGCTGGCGCGAGAACAAGCCGCAGGCGACCTACCTGGCCACCCTCGCGGTCGGCAAGTTCGACGTCACCCAGGACACCACGGCGAGCGGGATCCCCGTCTACAACGCCTACAGCAAGGACCTCGGCGAGAACGCCGACGCCGCGCGCGCCAGCGTCGAGCGCACCGGCGAGATCGTCGACTGGCTCAGCGGCTACTTCGGCGACTACCCGTTCAGCTCGGTCGGCGGCTACGTGCCCAACGTCAAGGCCGGGTACGCGCTGGAGAACCAGACCCGGGTGTTCTACGGGCCCAAGCAGTTCGCCAAGGGCTCCAACGCCTCGGTGGTCGTGCACGAGCTGGCCCACCAGTGGTACGGGGACAGCGTCTCGGTCTCGCGCTGGAGCGACATCTGGCTCAACGAGGGCTTCGCGACGTACGCGCAGTTCCTGTGGTCCGAGCACGAGAACGAGGGCACCGCGCAGGAACTCGCCGACTACGTCTACGCCTCGCACCCGGCCGACGACAAGTTCTGGACCGTCAAGCCGGGCGACCCGGGCGCGAACAACCAGTTCGACGCCGCCGTCTACGACCGGGGCGCGGTGGCGATCCAGGCGCTGCGCAACACCGTCGGGGACGACGCCTTCTTCCGGATCCTCAAGGGCTGGCCCGCCGAGCGCCGCTACGGCAACGCCACCGTCAAGGACTTCCAGGCGTACGCGGAGAAGGTCTCCGGGCAGTCGCTCGGGGACCTCTTCACCACCTGGCTGTTCACGCCCTCGAAGCCGGCCGTCGGACCGGTGCCGCACGCCGACGCGGGCAAGGCGGCCTCGCTCGCGGCGCGCTCGGACGCGGCCGACGCCGCCCGGGCGCGCGCGGTCGTCGAGCCGAAGTCCTGGAAGAAGATCCAGGAGGCCAACTCCGCGCACGCCGGCGAGCGCTGACCCCGGCGCCGCGTCACACCCCCGCGCCGTCCGCCGCCAGCAGCCCCGTGAAGCGGCGGACGGCGAAGGGTATGAGCGCACGCACCGGGAGCAGCCGGCAGGGCGCGCTGCCGACCAGCACCTTGCTCCTCGAACTCCCGTCCCACGGGCGGGAAGTGGGTGTCGTTGTCGTTGCCCACGTCGGTCGTCTCGAATGCTCCGCTACGGCGCCCATGGGGGACGGCATGCCGGGGTGGAACAGCGGGACGGCGGCCCGCCGTTCGGCGATCCCGGAGGCGCGCGGCGGTCTCGAAGGTGGCATCGCCGGTGTCGATGCCCGCCTGGTGGACGGCGAGGACGGCCTCGGCGTGGTCGGGGGACATGGGGGTGATGATCACCGGGTGTCCTGGTCGAGCGCGGAGAGGACGCGCGCCTCGTCCTCGGGGGTGAAGCCGTGGCCCAGGGGCGGTTCGCCGCGGGCGCGGTCCCAGGCGAGGACGTCGGCGGCGGTGGCCGCGAGCGGGGTGGCGGGCAGGCCGGCCGCGCGGGCGCGGGAGGCGTCGCGCTGCTGGCCGGACCAGAGCGGCTCGGCGCGGACCAGCGGGAAGAACGGCGGCGCGCTCTCCGGCGGCACCGGGACGACCTCGACCTCGGTGTCCGCGACCTCGGCGCAGGTGGCGATCAGCCCGCCCAGCGTGGTCGGTTGGGCCGGGCCGACGGCGTGGAACGCGCCCGGGCGGCCGTCCTGGAGGAGCCGGAGCACGAACCGGGCCAGGTCGCGCGAGTCGACCACCTGGACGGGCTGCTCCGGCCGCCCCGGGAGCGCGATCCGGCCGCCGCGCGCCGCCCGGCGCACCCAGTAGGTGAGCCCGCGCTGCTCGTCGTGCGGCCCGGCCACCTTGCCGGGCCGCACGATCGTCGCCCGTTCGCCGTAGCGGGCGACGACCTCGTCCTCGCACGCGACCTTGAGGCGGCCGTACGTCTCCTCGTCCAGCTGCTCGGCGTCGTGGAGCGGCGCCCGGCGCGGGGCGGACTCGTCCGAGCCCGGTGCGATGCCGGTGCGCTCGTAGACCGCGTGGCTGGAGATGAACAGGTACCGGCCGACGGAGTCGCCGAGCGCGTCCATCGCCTCGGCGACGTGGCGCGGGCGGTAGCCGCTGCAGTCCACCACGGCGTCCCAACTCCCTTGGCGGAGCGCGGTGTAGTCGCCGGTGTCGCGGTCGCCGGTGAGCCGGGTGGCGGCGGGGAACAGGCCGGGGTTGGTCCGGCCGCGGGTGAAGAGGGACACGTCGGCCCCGCCACGCAGGGCTTGGTCGGCGATGGTGCGGCCGACGAAGGAGGTGCCGCCGAGGAGGAGGATCCGCATGGGGCCGAGCCTACTGAGGCGGGTCAAGGGATTTTCAGCGCGCGGTGGGCAGGCGCGGGTAGTCGGTGAAGCCGGCGGCGCCGTGGGAGTACAGGTGGGTCGGGTCGACGGCGGCGAGCGGGGCGTCGACGGCGAGGCGCTCGGGCAGGTCGGGGTTGGCGATGAAGGCGCGGCCGTAGGAGACCAGGTCGGCCAGGCCGGCGGTGAGGACGGCCTCGCCGCGGGCGCGGTCGGTGGCGGCGCGGTTCTCGCCGACGTTGGCGATGAGCGGGCCGTGCCAGCGGGGGCGCAGGTCGGCGAGGGCGGGGTAGTCGTCGTTGTCGGTGAGGTGGAGGTAGGCCAGGCCGAGACCGGCGAGTTCGTCGAGCAGCGCCCGGTAGACCGGCGCCGGGTCGGCCTCGGCCATGCCGAACTGCGGGTTGCCGGGGGACAGCCGCAGGCCGAGCCGGTCCGGGCCGATGGCGGCGGCGACGGCGGTGACCAGCTCGACCGGGAAGCGGAGCCGGTCGGCGAGGGTGCGCGCGCCGTACTCGTCGGTGCGGAGGTTGGTGTTGTCGGCGAGGAACTGGTGGATCAGGTAGGAGTTGGCACCGTGCAGTTCGACGAGGTCGAAGCCGGCCGCGAGGGCGTTGCGGGCGGCGTCGACGTGGTCGGCGACGGCCTGGTGGATCTCCTCGCGGGTCATCTCGCGGGGGGTGACGGCGTCGGCCTTCGCGCCGTCGCGGACGTGCACCGGGCCGGGGGCGGGGACGGCGGAAGGGCCGGCCGGGACGTCGCCGAGCAGCCGGTTGAGCGGGTGGCCCTGGCGGCCGCCGTGCATCAGCTGGGCGACGATCCGTCCGCCGGCCGCGTGCACGGCCTCGGTGACGGTGCGCCAGCCGGCGACGTGATCCGGCGTCTCCAGACCGGGCAGGCGCCAGCCGGACTGGCCGGCCCGGCTGGGCCAGATGCCCTCGGTGACGATCAGGCCGGCGCTCGCGCGCTGGGCGTAGTACTCGGCGACGATCGGCAGCGGGGTGCCGTCCTCGGTGGCCCGGTAGCGCGTCATGGGCGCCATGGCGACGCGGTTCGGCAGGTCGAGCACACCGAGGCGGTAGGGGGTGAGCAGGGGGCTGGTGACGAGGTCCGTGGTGGTCATGACCGCACCGTAGAACCTGACACTGGTGTCAGGTTCAAGCGGTGGTCGGCGGCCGGGCCTCGGTGAGGATCAACTCCTCGACTTCGTCGAAGAGTTCCACGCGGACGACGGGAGTCCGTAGGCAGGACCCTAGGCCACCTCGGCCGTGGCCGCGTAGACGTCCGCGAGGCGGGCCGCGAAGGCGGCCGGGGTGAACAGGTAGTCCTGGCTGCCCGCCGATTCCAGGGCGTAGGCGGCCAGCACGCAGCCGGTCCGGGCGGCCTGTTCGTCGTCGAGCCCGTCGGCCTTCGCGGAGAGGAAGCCGGCCCGGAACGCCCCGCCGCCGCCCGCGCCGTCGGGCAGCCGGGAGATCGGCGCGGCGGGGACGGCGATGGAGGGGCTCGTGGCGTAGTCGATCCAGACGCCCTCCGGGCCGAGGGTGGTGGTCCACGCACCGACCCGGCGCAGGACGTCGGCCGCCGCCCACCCGGTGTGCTGCAGGAGGGCGGCGCGCTCGCGGCGGTTGGTGACCAGGTGGGCGGCGCCGGACAGGACGGCGTCGGCGCCGGCCCGGCCCAGCTGCTCGGTGCGGCCGGCCACGTCGACCAGGTACGGCAGGCCGCGGCGGCGGCACTCGGCGGCCCGGGCGGCGAGCACCTCGGGCTCGGCGGGGCCGAGGAAGACCAGGCCGACGTCCTCGGGCCAGCCCTCTGGGCCGGGGGCGTCGTCCTCGGCGAGGGCGCCGGGGTGGTAGGAGACGATGCGGTTGTCGTCGGCGTCGGTCGTGCGGGTGTAGCGGGCGGTGGCCAGGCCGGTGGAGACCCGGACCCGCGAGGTGTCGACGCCGACCTCCTCCAGGCGGGCCCGGTACTCGTCGAAGTCCCGGCCGGCCGCGCCGAGCAGCAGCGGCCCGCGGCCGAGCCGGCCGAGGCCGTAGGCGACGTTGGCGGCCACGCCGCCGTAGCGGACTTCGAGGTCGTCGACGAGGAACGAGAGTGAGAGGTGCTGGAGTTGGGCCGGCAGCAGCTGGCTGGTGAAACGGCCGGGGAAGGTCATCAGGTTGTCGATGACGATCGGGCCGGTGACGGCGATTCGCATGGGATGCCTGCCTCACCTGGGAGGGACTCGGGACGGGAACGCGCCGGGGGAGGCGGGGGTGGAGCGGATCGGTGGCGGGTGTCAGAGGGCCCAGAGGACCCAGGCCAGCAGGAGCAGGTTGGCGGTGCCCTGGGCGACGGCGCTCGCGAGTGCGGAGCCCGTCCAGGCGCGGCAGACGCCGAGTGCGACGCCCATCGCGAAGACGGACGGCAGCACCCCGCAGATCACCTGGACATTGAGCGGGTTGAGCCCGTAGTCGCCGAGGTGGACCAGGGCCCAGCCGGCCGAGGTGGCGGCGATCGCGACGAGCGGGCCGCGGGTGCGCGCGACGGCGTCGAACAGGACGCCGCGGTAGCAGACCTCCTCGACCAGCGGCACCAGGAGGCCCATGCAGAGCACCATGGCGATCCCGGCGACGGCCGGCTGCCCGGGCGCCATCTGCCGGAACAGCTCCGGGACGAGGGAGGTCCAGTTGTCGTGGCCCCGGCCGAACGCGGCCCGGGTGGCGAACACGGTGTCGGCGTAGGCGAGCACCACGAGGCCCGTCCCGGCGAGGGCGGGGAGGAAGCGGAACCGGTGCAGGCCGGCCGCCGCCCACTCGGCCCGGTCCAGGACGGCGACGACGGCGGCGCTCAGGCCGACCGAGAGCACCATCAGGGGCATCGACACCGCCCCGGCGATCCGGACGACGGCGAGCACGGCGAACACCCGAACGGCCGAGGAGAGCGGCGCGTGCCGGTGGTGCCGTCTGAGCCGGTGCAGGGTGCGAGCCCGCCCGGGGGTGGCGGGCGCGGGGGTGGCAGGCGCCACCACCGGGCGGTCCGCGGTCATGGCCGGCTCACCCCGCCTTCGCGGGGGCCGGCACGGAGGAGCGGCGCAGGCCGGGCAGCCACCAGTTGTAGCGGCGGAACAGCAGCAGCGTCGCCGGGACGAACAGCATCCGGATGAGCGTGGCGTCCAGCAGGACGGCGAGGCCGAGGCCGACGCCGTACTCCTGGAGCATGATCGTCGAGGAGAGCGCCATGGTGCCGAGGCTGCCGGCCATCACCAGGCCGGCCGCGTTGATCACCCGGCCGGTGTCGACCACCGCCCCGACGGTGGCGCGCTCCTGGTCGGCCCCGCCGCGCACCAGGTCGCGGACACGGGTGACCAGGAAGATCTCGTAGTCCATGCCCAGACCCATCATCAGCACGGTGAGGAAGATCGGCAGGTCGTCGATGACCGCCTTGTCGAGCCAGAAGTGGAAGACCAGCACGGTGATGCCGATCGCCCACACGTTGCTCATCATGATCGTCAGGATCAGCCGGATCGGGATCAGCAGCGAGCGCAGCGCGAACACCAGCATCACGAAGACGCTGACCGAGACGAGCCCGATCATCTGCCAGAAGCTGGAGTCGAGCGCGTCGCCGTACTGCCGGTCGACCTGGGTGGCGCCGCCGACCGCGAGCGGGCCGACGTCGCCGGCCGCGGCGGTGACGTCCTGGACCCGGTCGACGGTGTGCGCCGCGGCCTCGGTGTAGGGCTTGTCGGCCAGTTCGACGACGATCCGCAGGGCGCCGTCGTCGGACAGGTAGTCGCGGCGGACGTCCGGGCCGAGCGCGTCGAGGTCGGCGGCACCCATCGGGGTGCCGAACGGTCTGGTCACGGCGGACACCCGGGCGACGCCCGGTACCGCGGCCAGTTCGTCGGTGAGATCCGTGACGGCCTTGCGTCCGCTGTCGGTCAGCCGGTGCTGCCCGTCCACCACGCCGGCGTTCGGGCGGCCCACGACGAGGGTGGGCAGCACGGTGGCGTCGCCCCATTCGCGGGCCACGAGTTCGAAGCCCGTCCGGGAGTCGGTGGCCGGGCTGAGCGCGACCGGGTCGGCCGTCGAGCGGTGCTGGGCGGTGATCACCGCGAACGGCACGGTGACGGCCGCGAAGACCAGCACGATCGCCACCTTGCGGCGGCGGGCGAGGTCGGCGGCACGCTTCAGGTGGCGGCCGAGCGCGCTGCCGTGCTCCAGGTCGGACAGCGGGTTGCGGCCGAGCCAGAAGAAGCGGTCGCCGAGCAGCACCAGCAGGGCCGGGGTGAGCGTCAGCGCGGCGAGCAGCACGATCGGGATGCCGATCAGGCCGCCGTAGCCGAGCGGCGGGATCCAGTCCACCGGCGAGAAGAGCGTGGCGCCGAAGGCCAGCACCACGGCCACCGCCGCGAGCAGCATCGACTCGCCCGCGTGCGCGGTGGCGTGCACCGCGGCCTCCTCGGGCGAGCGCCCGGCCAGCCGCTCCTGCCGGTAGCGGGAGGACAGCAGCATGCTGTAGTCGACACCCGCGCCCAGCATCACGAAGTTCATGATGGTGATGGTGAACTGGGTGAGCGTCACCCCGTGTCCGAGCGCGAACAGCGCGGCCTGGCTGACGGTCATCGCGAGGCCGATCGCCGCGACGGTGAGCACGGCCGGCACGACGGCCCGGAAGAACAGCAGCAGGACGACGAAGATGATCACGTAGGCGACCGTCTCCATCAGCGCGTTGTCGTCCTCCGCCTTCTGGTAGGTGTCCTTGATCAGCGCCAGCTCGCCGGTGACGTGCGCCTCGACGTCCGGGCCGGCCCCGGCGGCCCGCTGGGCGGCGGCGATCGCCGAGCGCAGCCAGTCCACGTCCGGGTCGTGCCCTGCCTGCTTGGCGAAGCTGACCGAGACCAGGGTGGCCCTGCCGTCCTTGGCGACCAGCCGGTCCACGGCGTCGGCGGGCACCGGGACGGGGAAGGCGTGCCAGTCCGTCGCCTTGGTGAACGCGGCGGCGATGGGCTGGAGTCGGGTGTCGTCGGTGACCGCCGCCGCCTGGCGGGCCGGGTCGGCGAGGGCCGCCGGGATCTGGCCCGCCGCGACGGCGGCGTCCACCGCCTGCCGGCGGGCGTCCGGGCTCGCGGGTGTCTGCGCGGCGGCGAGCTGCTGGTCCACCCGGGTGCGCAGGCGCTTCAGGTACTCGGTGGTCGAGTCCCGGTACAGCGTGTACGCAGAGGTGGACTGCTGCACCTCGCCGGAGCGCACCCGCTCGGCGATCTGGGCGTCCAAGTCGGCCAGCATGGCGCGCAGTTGATCGCTTCGGACGTCCGGCGCACCGATCGCGACGACGGACTCGCGCTGGGAGCGGGCCGGGAACGACCGCTCGACGAGCTGGTCCGCGCGGGCGCTGCTGGTGCCCGGCACGACCTTGGACGCCCCCTGCTTGGTGAGGACGTCGTTCAGTTGCGAGGCGAACGGGAAGCACACCGCGATGACCAGCGCCCAGATGACGAGCACGGTCTTCGGGCGGGCGGTGAGCCCCCCGGCGAGGCGCAGCAGCCGGTGCTGCACCGCGCCGTGGGTGGTCTCCGCCGTCGGTGCGGGCGTGGCGGTGGTGGTCATGCGCTGCGGACTCCCTCACGGTGCCGGCCGCCCGGCCCGGTGCCGGTGGTGGCGCCCGGGTTGGTCCCGGTGACGACGACGAAGGTGTGGCGCAGCTCCAGTGCGCCGTGGCGGGCGACGTGCTCGGCCAGGCCCTTGCGGATCAGCTCCAGGGCGTGTTCCTCGCGGCTCTGGTCGACGGCGTCCTTGAAGCCGGCCGCCGCACCGGAGCGCTGGACCCACTCCAGGGCCTCCTCCGGGGTGGTGGCGGGCAGCACCTGGTGGCCGTCGCGCTGGACGTCCACGGCGAGGCCGGCCTTGGCGAACCAACGGGCCACGGTGGCCGCGTCCTTGGGCAGGTTGACCCGGATCATGCCGGTCAGCAGCGACGGGTCGGCGGTGAACACCTTCTCCAGCTGCTCGATCAGCGTCTTCAGGGCGTCGCCGCGGGTCTCGATGACGACGATCCGGCCGCCGGGGCGCAGCACCCGCTTGATCTGCTCCAGCAGCCTGACCGGCTTGCTGTAGCAGATCGCCCAGCCGACGACGACGAGGTCCGCGCTGTCGTTCGGCTTCGTGCGCAGGAACTCCTCCATGTCCCCTTCTTCCAGGGACACTTCGAGGTCCGGCGAGCGCATCGCCTCGGGCAGGACCTTGGCCCTGGCGACGGACAGCATGCCGGGGGACTTGTCGACGGCGCGGACGGAGCCGCGGCCCTCCAGCCTGCGGACGATCTCGTGGGTCAGGTGGCCGGTGCCGCAGGCGAGTTCGAGGACGTCGTCGCCCGGGCTGACGGTGACCTCGCGCAGGGCGGCGAGCGAGTGGACGCCCATGACCGGGCTGAAGTAGGTGTCGTAGCTGGAGCTCGCGGCGTCGTAGTCGGGCGTGGTGTCGGCGTTGGTCCGGCTCAGGGTCAGACGCAGGGCGCGGGCGGCGAGTCCGAGGCGGCTCATGGCTGGCTCCTTGGGGTCGGGACGGGCGGGTGCGGGGTCGGGGTGTGTCTTCGCTGTGGTGCGGGCTCGGTTCCTCGTGGGGCGGGCAGGTGCCCGGGGCTGGTGCGGCTATTCGTGTTCGGGTGTCGCGCGGGGCGCCGTGACGGGCCGGGACCGTTCGGCGACGAGCAGCAGCCCGCCGATTCCGGCGAGGGTGCCGAGCACGGCCGCCGTCGCCGCCGGGGCCGCGGCCGCCGCCACGGCCCCGGCGGCCAGTGCTGCGGCGGCCCCTGCTGTGGCCGCCGCGCGGGGAGCGCCGACGGCGACGGTGAGGACGGCCGCCGAGGCCGCCAGGGCCGCGCACCACGCGCTGCCGGAGGTCGCGGCGGCGGGCAGCGCGCCGCCGATCAGCAGCAGTCCGGCGGCCGGCGCCCAGTCGGGCCGGTGCCGCCGCGCCCGCCGGTGGAGCGCGGCGGCCAGCACCGCGAGCGCGGCCCCGGCCGCTGCGGCGACGTACCACGGCAGGTCGGGCGCGTGCCCGTCGCCGGGGGCCGGGCCCGCGCCGAGGACGGCGCCGGCCGAAGCCCCGGCCAGGGCGGTGACGGCGGCCCGGAGGGCGGGTGGCGTCGCCCTGCCCGGGGTGTTGCCGGTGGTCCGGCCCGGCGTGCCGCCCGTGGTGTCCACGGCCGTGCTGCCCGTGGTGCTCACGGCCGGGCTGCGGCGCCGGAGTCGGCGAGTTCGGCGAGCGCCTCGACCGCGTACCCGTCGTCGGCGTCCGGCTCGTCGTCGCCGAGGAAGTGCTCGGCCCGTGCGCCGAGCGCGTCCAGCACGCGGTCGAGGTGCTCGGTGGTGTGGGTGGCCATGAAGCTGAGCCGCAGTCGCGGGGACGCGGCGGGCGGGAGCACAGGGTTGGTGTAGACGCCGGCGTCGATGAGCTCCCGCCACAGCAGGAGGGTCTCGATGGTGCCGCGGGTGCGCAGCGGGATGACCGGGGTGGCGCTCTCGCCGGCGCTGATGCCCCGCTGGGCGAGGCCGGCGCGCATGTATTCGGCGTTGCGCTGGGCGCGTTCGGCCCGCCACGGTTCCTCGCGCAGGATGCGCAGGGCGGCCAGGGCGGAGGCGGCGCTGGCCGGGGTGGCCGAGGCGCTGAAGATCAGGCTGCGGGCGTGGTGCTTGAGGTAGTGGATGACGTCGTCGTCGCCGAGGACCGCGCCGCCGAGCGAGGCGAGCGACTTGCTGAAGGTGACGGTGATGAGGTCGACCCGGTCGGTGAGGCCGAAGTAGGAGCAGGTGCCGCGGCCCTTGTCGAGCACGCCGAGGCCGTGGGCGTCGTCGACGATCAGGCGCGCGCCGTGCCGCTCGCACACCTCGACGATCTCCGGCAGGGCGCAGAGGTCGCCCTCCATCGAGTACACGCCGTCGACGACGACGAGCTTGCCGGCGTTCTCGGGGACGGAGGCCATGACGCGGTCCAGCGCGGACGGGTCGTTGTGCCGGAAGCGTCTGAGCTTGGCGTCGCTGAGCCGGCCGCCGTCGACGATGGAGGCGTGCGCGTCGCGGTCGGCGAAGACGACGTCGCCGCGGCCGGCGAGTGCGCTGATGGTGCCGAGGTTGGCCTGGTACCCGGTGGAAATGACGGCGGCCGCGGGCTTGCCGTAGAAGTCGGCGAGCTCGGCCTCCAGCCGGTCGTGCAGGGCCAGGTTGCCGTTGAGGAACCGGGAGCCGGTGCAGGAGGTGCCGAACTGCTCCACCGCCCGGACGGCGGCCTGCTTGACGCGCGGGTCGGCGGTGAGTCCGAGGTAGTTGTTCGACCCGCACATGACCAGTTCGCGGTCACCGAGCGTGACCGTCGTGCCCTCGTTGCCGGTCAGCGGCAGGAAATACGGGTAGATCCCGGCCGCCATGGCATCGCGGGCGGCCGTGTAACCGGAGACTTTCGAGAATATGTCCACCATATTTCCCTCGAATTTAATGGGCGGTGCCCCGGCGGGCCCGGGCGCCGTGATTCACGGGCGCGCCGAACACGAAATGTCATGGACACCCGACCGCGTGCGGGCAGGTGAAAGTGCCACGGGTGCGGGAGAACGGCCCGGGTTGGGGACGGCGCGCCGTTGCGCTGTGCCCGGGCTCCGTGCACCCGGTCGTACCGGTGCTCGGCAGACGATCGGTGAAGGATGGTGGGAGGACGGTCGACAGGGTCAACGTCCAGCGTGGGAAGACTGCTTGGCTGCTCGCCGGTCAGTGCGGCAAGGGTCGTCCGCAGGCGTGCCGACCCTTGCCGGACCCACGCGGACGCAGCTGGGTCCGCCTGGTTCGCAATGATCCCCCGTGGATGTCGAAGAGCGTTCCCCCGGGCCCGGGGGAATTCCCGGGCCGCCTTTTCGATCATCGTGCGCATCAAACGTGAGACCGCAGACCGGTGGAGCTTCCGCCGTTTCTCCACCGTCGGCCGAGGAAACGAAAGCATGCGCGATGGAGGCTGTCAACAACCATTCGGCGGTGGCGTGTTGGGGTTTCTGTCCGGTACTCGCCGGTCTGCTAGGCTGCGTCCGACCGTCTGGACGGTCTGTAACACGGAGAGAGGGAACCACCGGTGCGTGATCAACTGCTCGACGCCGTCGAGCGGCTTCTGGTGCGAGGGGGTGTCGACGCGGTGCGCCTGGACGCCGTCGCCGTCGAGGCCGGCGTGAGCAAGGGCGGGCTGCTGCACCACTTCCCCAGCAAAAGGGCGCTCGTCCAGGGGGTCGTCGAGCGCCTCGCGGACCGGTTCGAGGCCGTACTGCCCGGTCCTGACGCGCCTGCCGGCGCGTTCGCGCTCGCGTGGCTGGACGCCAGCATCCCGGCGGAGTCGCCCGCCGGGGACACCGGCGGCGCCGACCAGGTGCCGGTGGCCCTGCTCGCCGCCGCCGGCGGACCCGAGGTGCTCGACGTGCTGCGGGAGCGCTACGACGAATGGCAGAGGCGGCTCGTCGACAACGGGCTGGATCCGGCCGTTGCGACGCTCGTACGGTTCGCGGTCGACGGTTGGTGGACGTCCCGACTGCTCGGTCTCGCGACGCCGCATGACGACCTGCATCGACGGATCCGCGCACTGCTCGTCGAACTCACCCGGCAGGGAAGCGAGTTCGCACAGCAGGCGGACTGAGCCGACGAGACCTCGGACAGGACACGCGCCGAGTTCACACCGCACGACCTGAGTTCACACCGCACGGACCCGGGCGATCGAGGGGTCGCCCGGCCGGTCGACCCGGGCAGGACCACCCTGCCCGGCCGAGTCACGACGACGGGGGACGGACGGCATGACGGCATACCTTCTGGTCGGAGCGGCGATCTGCGCCGAGGTGACGGCCACCTTGGCCCTGCGCGCCTCGCACGGCCTCACCCGGCTGATGCCCAGCGTGGTGGTCGCGATCGGCTACATCGCGGCGTTCGTGCTGCTCGCGCAGGCGCTCAAGTCGCTGAACGTGGGCCCGGTGTACGCGGTCTGGTCCGGCCTGGGCACCGTCGGCGCCCTCGTCGGCGGGGTGGTCGTGTTCGGCGAGCCGGTCAAGCCCGCCTCGGTGGCCGGGGCGGTGCTGGTCGTGGCCGGCGTCGCGGTGATGTACCTCGGCGGGGGAATGAGTCACGAATGACGGCATGACCAGCGGCAGAGGAGTCCGTATGCGTGCCACGCCCGTCCAGCCCGCTCCGCCGGCGGCCCCCGCCCGGAGCCGGGTGCTGCGCTTCACGAAGGCGTCGATGGTCGTCACCGACATCGGCTTCCTGGTCTACTGGGCGGCCACGCTGCTGGCCCTCATCCCGGCCGAGTACGCGTACAAGGACTACGACAACCCGGTCCTGAGGGACTGGAACTACTCGTTCGTGCTGCTGGACGTCCTCGCGAGCCTCACCGGTCTCACCGCGCTGCGGCTCGGCCGCTGCGGCGCGGTGGGCGGGGCCCGGCCGCTGATGCTGGTCTCGCTCGCGCTGACCAGCACGGCCGGGCTGCAGGCGGTCGCGTTCTGGGCGCTGCGCGGGGACTTCTCGGTGAGCTGGTGGCTGCCGAACCTGTTCCTGCTGCTCTTCCCGATCCCCGGCGTCGTGCACCTGGTGCGGCGGATGGCGGCCGCCGCAGGGTGAACGCCGGGCTGAACCCGAGCGGCCGGTCCGCCCGTTCCTGCTGATGGTGGTGCATTCCGTGCCGCCATCACCAGGGGCGTTCCCGGCGCTGTGCGTCCGACCGGACGCTCAGGGGCGATCGGCGGTGACGACGTGGTAGTCGAGCAGACCGTCCCGCCAGGCGGTGAGGAAGTTGCGCGACCAGTGCCCGGGCGGGACGGTGTCCGCCAGGTAGCGGTCGAAGCCCGGCCACACGTCCGCACCGATCGACTCCGCGGCGACGCCGGTGAACCCGGCCTCCGCGAGGTCGGCGGTGAAGCCGTCGAGCGGGTGGGCGACGTCCAGTCCGTCGGCGAAGCTGCCGAGCAGGATGCTCAGCCGCTCGGCGACCTCCGGGCCGGCGGCGGTGAAGAACGTCGTCACCACCAGCCGCCCGCCGGGCCGCAGCACCCGGGCCGCCTCGTGGGCGAAGCCCGTCAGCTCGCGGAAGTGCTGGGCCGCCTCGACGGAGTACAGGCCGTCCAACGAGTTCGCGGGGAAAGGGAGTTCCTCGGCCGAGCCGAGGGAGTAGGCGAGCCGGTCCGGGTACGTCGCGAGCGCCTTGGCGTTCACCGCGCGGGCGCGCTCGATCTGGTCCGGGTGGATGTCGACGCCCGTCACGGCCGCGAACCGGAACTCGCGCAGCGCCAGCGCCGCGCCCAGTCCGCGCCCGCAGCCCACCTCCCCCAGCCGCAACTGCTCGCGCGGCTCCGGGAACGCGCGCAGCACCCGCCGGTACAGCTGCTCCTGGCTGTGCACCCGCTCCTCCGGCGTCGGCGCGGTGAGGTCGATCCCGTGCCAGTCACCGAAGTTGATGAAGCCGCCCGCGAAACTGGCGGCCCGGCTCAGATCGTTCGTGCCGTACGTCCGGCGCACGGTGGGTGGGATCCGGCTCTGGTCCATGGGTCGTCCTGCCTTCGGTGGGTCGTCGGCGCGCCGCTTGCCGGGCGCGCCGCAGTACGTACCCCAACCGACCCCGGGGTGAACGCTGTGGAGCCGGGTGATTACGCAGTGGCGCCGGGGAAACCCGGTGCCCGGCGGGACCGGTGTCTGCTACGGTCCGCGGTGATCTTGCGAGCAGGGGATCCCTGTTCAAGGAGAGGGGAAGAGGCATGGACACCGACAACCGCCCCAGGCCGCCGCTGGTCGGCGGCGAGCGCGAGATGCTGCGGGGGTTCCTGGACTTCCACCGGGCGACGCTCGCCATGAAGTGCGAGGGTCTGACCGACGAACAGCTGCGCCTGCGGTCCAGCCCGCCGTCCACCCTGAGCCTGCTCGGGCTGGTGCGGCACATGGCGGAGGTCGAGCGCACCTGGTTCCGGCGGGTGATCAACGGTGAGGACGTCCCGCTCGTCTGGTCGGCGGAAGGCGACTACCAAGCCGCCTACGACCCCACCGGCGCCACCCGCGCCGAAGCCTTCGCCGCCTGGCAGGCCGAGGTCGAGCACTCGCGCCGGATCGAGCGAGAGGCGCAGTCCCTGGACGTGATGGGCTACCAGCCGCGTTGGGGAGAGACGGTATCGCTGCGCCTCGTGATGCTGCACCTCGTCCACGAGTACGCCCGCCACAACGGGCACGCCGACTTCCTGCGCGAGGGCATCGACGGCACCGTCGGGGCGTGACCGCGGGCGCCGCCGGGCGTCGTGGCGCGGATCACAGTGGCGTTCGCGCCGCCGGTGAAATGCGGAGGCCGTCGAAGTGGTTGGCACGGACAACCGTTCACGTCCCTGTGCACCACCGGTACCCACGAGGAACCTCCATGACCGTCACCGACCCCGCCGCGTCCGCCGACCCCGCAGCCTCCCGCGCGGCAGAGATCCTGTCCCGGCCCGTCACGCTCAACGGACTGACCGTCCCCAACCGCGTCGTGATGGCGCCGATGACGCGCAGGTTCTCCCCGGGCGGCGTGCCCGGCGAGGACGTGCGCTCGTACTACGCCCGCCGCGCCGCCGCGGGCGTCGGCCTGATCGTCACCGAGGGGACGTACGTCGGCCACGAGTCCGCCGGCCAGGCCGACGACATCCCGCGCTTCCACGGCGAGGAGCAGCTGGCCGGGTGGGCCCGTGTCGCCGAGGACGTCCACGCGGCGGGCGGCACCATCGTGCCGCAGCTCTGGCACATCGGCATGGTGCGCAAGCAGGGCGACCCGCCGTTCGCCGGCGCCCCCGCCGTCGGCCCGTCCGGCATCCGCCTGGACGGCACCGAGGGCACCGGCCGCGCGATGACCCGCACCGACCTCGACGACGTGATCGGCGCCTTCGCCGAGGCCGCCGCGGCCGCCGAGCGCATCGGCTTCGACGGCGTCGAGCTGCACGGTGCCCACGGCTACCTGCTCGACCAGTTCCTGTGGGCCGGAACGAACCGCCGCACCGACGCCTACGGCGGCGACCCCGTCGCCCGGACGAAGTTCGCGGCCGAGATCGTCGCCGCGGTGCGCGCGGCCGTCTCGCCGGAGTTCCCGGTGATCTTCCGCTACTCGCAGTGGAAGTCGGAGAACTACGACGCCCGCCTCGCCGAGACCCCGGAGGAGCTGGAGGCGATCCTCACCCCGCTCGCCGAGGCCGGCGTCGACGCCTTCCACGCCTCGACCCGCCGCTACTGGGTCCCCGAGTTCGACGGCTCGGACCTCAACCTGGCCGGCTGGAGCCGCAAGCTCACCGGCCGCCCGGCCATCACCGTCGGCTCGGTCGGCCTCGACGGCGACTTCGTCCGCGCCTTCCAGGGCGAGGGCGCCCCCGTCCAGGGCATCGACAACCTGCTCGACCGCCTGGAGCGCGACGAGTTCGACCTGGTCGCCGTCGGCCGCGCCCTCCTCCAGGACCCGCAGTGGGCCGCCAAGGTCCTCGCCGGCCGCTTCGCCGACCTGCGCTCCTACGACGCCGCCGCGGTCCGCACGCTCAGCTGACCCGGCACGCCACGAGGCCCCGGCCGCCCGCGCGGCCGGGGCCTCGTGCCGTTCGGGGGCGGGCTCACCAGCCGAGCAGGTGGGTGCCCTCGGTGAGGGCGGAGAGGATCGTTTCGGCGGCGGCTTCGGGGGTGCCGGGGGAGACGGCGTCGAGGGTCACGTAGTGGAGGGCGGCGCCGGTCGTGCGGCTCTCGCGGCGGAAGGTGTCGAGGGCCGGCGGGGCGGTCGGGCACTCGACGACGACCTGGTAGCCGCCGGTGGCGTAGGCGAAGGCGGCCTGGGCGGCGGCGGCCAGGGCGGTCGCGTTCTGGCGCTCGGCCCCCGGGACCTCCGGAGCGAGCCGGCCGCGGCGGATCACGTGCAGGAAGTCGTCCGTCCGCAGGTGGACGCTCGGGTGCAGCTCGTCGGCGAGCAGCGCGGCGACCCGGCTCTGCCCGGCCCCCGACGGGTCGACGAGGACGACGACGCCGCCGGCGCCCCGGCCGAGCTCCGGCCCACCTACGGTCGTACGGTTCACAGCTGCTGATCCCTTCGCGGGCCGGGGACGGTCGGGTAGCCGGGGCGAGGCGGTCGGAGTGTGAGCGGGCCGGTCGGCCCGGATGCGGACAGCCGACCGCCTCGTCCCTACGACTGATGCTTTCGAGGATCAACCTAGTCCACGCGGGTGCCCCGAGTCGTCCCCCACCTGGCCCAGCGGTCCTCCGGGCGCAGCACGATCGGGTTGGTCAGGGCCGCCATCGGGCCCCACGGCAGGTCCTCGCCCATCGTGTTGCCCCGGCCCGGCGTCCCGTCCGCCCGCGGGTGGCGCACCTCGGCCCGGACGTACGCGGCGAGCGAGGCCGTCGTCCGCCACACGACCGTGCCCGAGCCGCCCGCGGGCAGCGACTCCTGGTGCATCTGGCCCTCGTCGGTGAGGAAGCGCACCACCCCGCCCGGCACCCCGGACACCGCGAGCCGCACGTCCAGCGGCGCGTCCGCCGGGGCGCCCAGCTCCTCGCCGATGCCGGCCTGGCGGCCGTTCCCGGTGACGGTGAACTCCAGCTGGACGGCGGCCGATTCGGCGAGCCAGGTGCGCCCCGCGCGCATCCCGTCGAGGACCGCGTCGCGGGTGAGGTCCTCGGCCAGCACCACGTTGTGCGGCAGGCCGATCACCTGCGGGGCGCTGTGCGCGTCGCTGTTGCCCATCGCGGGCAGCCACGACCGGCCGTCCCGGAGGGCGACCGCGAGCTGCGCGTCCCAGGTGTCCACGGCCGACTCGTCGTCGTCCGTCCAGGGCCCGTTCCACACCTCGACCGCGTCCGCCTGCTCGTAGCCGAACTTCCACTGGCACGCGACGTACGGGCAGTACGGGTGCGCGGGCACCACCAGGCCCCCGGAGCGGTGCACCTGGCGGACGAAGCGCGGGAAGGCCTCGTCGCGCGAGCGGTAGCGCCAGTCGACGAACTCGCCCGCCGGGAGGCCGAGGGCCAGCCAGTGGCCGTTGCGGGTGGTGACCTCCTCGCCCGGGACGATCAGCAGGTCCGGGCCGGCCAGCGGGCCCCAGACGGCGTGCGAGGAGCTGGTGTTGTGGTCGGTGGAGACGATGAAGTCCAGACCGGCCGCGCGCGCCCCGGCGGCCACCTCCTCCGGCAGCCGCCGGCCGTCCGAGTGCACGGTGTGCAGGTGGCAGTCGCCGCGGTACCAGGCGCGGCCCCGGCCGCGGGCCCGCTCGGCCGGGAACGACGGGGTGAACTCCCGGCCGGGCTCGCCGAATCGGAGGGTGACCTGGACCTGGTAGTCGAGGCCCTGGGGAGCCACCTGGTACGGGCCGAGCACCACGTGCCACGTGCCCGGGTCGACCGGGCCGGGGAGGTAGCCCGGGGTCGCGGAGTCGCGCGCGATGCGGAACTCCGTGCGGAACCCGCCGGACCAGCCGCGGAAGCCCGGGCCGCCGAGGTCCGTGCCGCGTTCGTCGAAGATGCCGATGTCGCACGAGTTGCCCGGGGTGCCGGCGGGGACCTGGGGCCGGTCGTAGGAGTAGGAGACGACGATCTCGCGGACGCCGCCCGGGACTTCGACGGGGAGGTGGACGAAGTCGGGCGCGCCGGTGGGGAGGTGGCCGGTGAAGGTGAGGGCCCGGTCGGGGGCGCCCTGCGGGGTGTCCGCGGCGGCGGGGGTGGCGCCCGCGACCGCGGCCGCTCCGCCGAGGGCGGTGGCGGCGCCGGTGGCGAGGCCGGTGCGGAGGAGGTCGCGGCGGCCGAACAGGGGGCGGGCGGGGGTGTCCGGTGGTTGGGGGTTCTCGTCGTGCTCGGGGGTGGTGGGCATCGGTGTCTCCGGGGTCGGCGGGTGCGCTCGCTGGGCTCGGCGGTCGCTTCGCGAAACGCGCACCTTTCGATTGGTCGCTCGCTGCGCTCGCTCATGCGCCCACCTCGCTGCGCTCGGCGGTCGCTTCGCGAAACGCGCACCTCTCGATTGGTCGCTCGCTGCGCTCGCTCCCGTCCGTACCCACGTCGGTGAACCCCGGGTGATCCGGGCCCCACCGTGGCGGGGCGGGCCGGTGAAAGGGGACCCGACGGCAGCCGGCGGGCCGTGTCGCTACGGCGGGGGCGGGATGCGGCGGGCGAGGATCGACCGGTTCATGGAAGCAGCCGGTCGGGTGGTCGGATCACCGTGGAGGTTGGCGTGTCACTCAGTCGGCGGGCCCTGCTGGCGGCGATGGCCGGGAGTGCGCTGGCGGGGTGCGGGGCCGCGGAGGGGGGCGCGGGGGCGGCGTCCGCCCTGGTGGGGGCGGGGGCTCCGGCGGGGTCGGTCTCGGCCTTGCCGTCGGTGTCGGTGTCGGCTCCTGCTTCGGCCTCGCCGACGGCCGTCGCCTCCGCCGCGCCCCGGGAGCCGACCAGGGCGGAGGCCGTCGCCCGGTACGGCGGCACGGCGCCGGCGGAGTGGGGGCTGGACGTCGCCGGGGTGGTCGGCGAGCTGCCGGCCGGCCGGCGGGCGACCGCGCTCACGTTCGACGCCTGCGGTGGCACCGGTGGCAGCGGGTACGACGCCGACCTGATCGACTTCCTGCGCGCGCACGGCGTGCCCGCCACGCTCTTCCTCAACGCCCGCTGGATCGACGCCAACCCCGCCGAGTTCGAGCGCCTCGCCGCCGACCCGCTCTTCGAGATCGGCAACCACGGCACCGTCCACCGACCGCTCTCCGTCACCGGCCGGTCCGCCTACGGCATCGCCGGCACCCGCGACGTCGGCGAGGTGTACGACGAGGTCGCCGGCAACGCCCACAAGCTCGCCGAACTGCTCGGCCACCCGCCCCGCTTCTTCCGCTCCGGCACCGCCCACTACGACGACGTCGCCACCCGCGTGGTCGCCGACCTGGGGGAACGCGTCGCGGGCTTCACCGTCAACGGCGACGGCGGGGCCACCCTCACCGCCGCCGAGGTCCGGCGGGAGGTGGCGGCGGCCCCGCCGGGCTCGATCGTCATCGCCCACATGAACCAGCCGGGCGGCGGCACCGCCGGCGGCTTCGCGGCGGCGCTGCCCGGGCTGCTGGCGGCGGGGCGCCGGTTCGTGCGGCTGTCGGAGGTGTTCTGACGGGGATGGTCCTCAGACGAGGCGGAGGCCGCCCGGGAGCTCCTCCTCGATGATCCGCACCAGCCAGTCGAAGACCGTCGGTCCGCGGCCGGCCCGGGCCTCGTCGAGCTCGGCGGCCACGTGCTCGCGGTTGGTGGGGTGGCAGCGGGTCAGGCGGATCTCCAGCTGGCGGACGGTCTCGGGGTAGCCGAGGTTGCGCCGCGACACCTCGTGGTGCTGCCACTCGATCGCGTAGTCACCGTCCTCGGGGGTGCCGAAGCCGCCGCGCAGGCAGTCGGCGAAGGCGTCGAGGTTCCGGCCGAAGTAGCCGCCGCAGCCGATGGATTCGCCCACGACCTTCCAGAAGTCGTCGAGGTTGCCGACCTGGGAGCCATCGAGCACATAAGTCACGGTCACACGGCGAGGATAGTGGGGGATCGCGGATTGGGGGACGGGGGCTTGCGGGGGCGCGGGTGCGCTGGTCGGCTCGGTGGCGTCGGCAGGGCCGTTGCGGCGGGTGGCCGGGCCGGCCGGTCAGGGAGCGACGGCGATGGCGGTGGCGAGCAGGCCGTCGCGGACCGTCCAGCGGCCGTCGAAGCCGTCGATGCGACGGGTGCCGACGGTCGGGCCGGGGACGAGGAGGCGGGCGGTGAAGGTGCCGTCGGGGGAGAGAGTGAGGTCGGCCTCGCCGAAGTCGAGGAAGGTGCCCGTGAGTGGGAACCACGCCTTGTAGACGGACTCCTTGGCGCTGAACAGGATGCGGTCCCACGGGATGCCCGGGTGGGAGGAGAGGAGGGCCTCGATGCGCCGACGCTCGTCGGGGAGGGCGATGACGTCGATGACGCCCTCCGGGAGCGGCAGTGCGGGCTCGGCGTCGACGCCGACCGACGCGAGGTCGCCTGAGCGGGCCACGACGGCGGCACGGAACCCGTCGCAGTGGGTGAGGCTGCCGACGACGCCGTCCGGCCAGCTCGGTGCGCCGAGACGGCCCGGGACGATGGGGCGGTAGGGGACGCCGAGGCGCGCGAGCGCGGCGCGGGCGCAGTGGCGGACGGTGGTGAACTCGCGGCGGCGCTTGTCGACGGCCTTGGCCATGAGCGCCTCCTCGGCCGGCTCCAGCCGGGCCTCCGGCGGGTCGCCGTACGCCACTTCCGCTGCCGCGACGTCCGGCAGCAGGTCCTCGATCACGCGTTCCCCCTCGGTCGGCCGCGCGGGGCCTTGCCGCGCGTTGTCGAGCCTAACGCGCCAAGGGGCACGGGATCCGGGAGTCGGCGATCTCGGGTGGTCGTGCGGTCACGTGTCTTCGCCCCGCCGGCCGCATTCGTCAAGGTTTCCTGCTTGTGTTCACGGCACCGCGGAGGCGCGCGCGGGGACGGGCGGCGTACGGTGAACCCGCTTGCCCACAGCGGGCGTTGGAAAGGATGAGGACATCACCCCCGAGGATGGGAGTACGGATGAGTCCCATGCCCCGCCGCACCGCCCTGAAGGCCGGCGCGGCCGCACTCGCCGCCGGTGCACTGACCACCACCCCCGCCGCCGCGACCGGCCGCGTCCCGCGCGCGTCCGGCGTCAACGACGACGAGTGGATGCGCCACCTCGACGACCGCCTCCCGCTGACCGGTTTGACCATCCCTGGTACCCACGACACCTGCTGCACCGACCCGATGCACGGCACCGAGTGGTCACACACCCAGAACTGGGGCATCCCCGACCAGCTCCGCCGCGGGATCCGCTTCCTGGACATCCGCTGCAACGGACTCGAAGGAACGGCAAGCGAGTTGGGGATCTACCACAGCGACAACTACCAGTACATCCGGCTCCAGGACGTGCTCAACCAGTGCACCTCCTTCCTGAGCGCCCACCCGGGAGAAGTCCTGGTGATGCGGCTGAGGAACGAGTACGCCGGTGGCAATCGGCTGGATCCGGCCGAGTTCCAGCGCCGGTTCACCTACTACATGGACGACTTCGGCTTCCGCCGCTGGTTCTGGACGAACGGGTGGTGGCCCGCCCTGGGCGACGTGCGCGGAAAGATCGTGCCGGCCGCCGACTTCGACAACCCGTGGTCCGTCATCCAGTGGTCCAGCGGCAGCAACTCCTGGTTCGACACCCAGGACCGGTGGGACGGCATGGAGAACTTCCAGAAGGCCAGGCTGGTCACCGCCCAGTTCGACAAGGCCTTCCGAAACCCCGCCTCGAAGCAGATGTTCGCCAACTTCACCAGCTTCGCCGGCGGCCTCGACTTCCCCCGCCACAACGCCCGTTTCATCATGCCCGAGGTCCTCGAGTACCTCGACGCGAGGAAGACCCAGCGGGCCCGCTTCGGTATCGTCCCGATGGACTTCCCCGACCAGTACCCCGGGGTCCTCCGGCTGCTGATCGATAAGAACTTCGTCTGAGACCAAGGCTGTTGACCGTGGACCGACGGGGGCTCGCGCGCCATCGCCCGGTGCCAGGCGATGGCGCACGAGGGGGTCACCGCAGGACGCCGTGGGCGGCCTCCGGGTCGGTGGGCGACAGCGGTGCGGCGGGTGCCGCGCTCTTGGCGGTGAGAGTGGGCGGCGGCGTCACCAGGACGGGGGTCGGATCGGCTTCCGGGGCGCAGGTCTTGGCGATGCGGCCCTTGCCGTCGGGGAGGCTGCCGTCGCGCAGGTAGGCGGTGAAGGTGTCGTCGAGGCACGCGTTGCCGTGGAACAGGATCTCGTGGAAACTGCCGCCGGTCTGCACGACCAGCTTGCTGCCCGGCAGCGCGTCGTGCATCGCGAGGCCGCCCTCGTACGGGGTGGCGGCGTCCTCGGTGGCCTGGAAGAGGAGGACGGGCGGGAGGCCCTTGCCGGTGATCCTCAGGCGGCCGGCCTGGTTGCCCTGGTAGGGCCAGAACATGCAGGCGGCGTTGTACCACATGTTGTTATAGGTGTAGAAGGGCGCTTCGGCGTTGACCTTGGCCTGGTCCTTCTTCCAGAACTCCCAGTCGCGCGGCCACGCGTTCTCCGTGCACTGCGCGGCGTTGTAGGCGGGGAACGTGCCGTCGTCCGAGCCGGGCGCGGCGTACTTGTTGTAGGCGATGTTCAGCGGCCGGGTGTCGTGCTGGTTCAGGTAGGACGACAGGACGGTGGCCATGCGGGGCCAGCGCAGGAAGTTGTAGCCGCCGCCGTAGAAGGTGTCCTCGAACTCGGCCGGGCCGATCTTGCCGGGCGCCGGTGCGGCGTCGGCCGGGTCCTTCCGCAGCGCGTCCTCGACCTGGGCGTACGCCTTCTCGACGGCGGCCGGGTCGGTGCCGAGGTGGTAGACGGAGTCGGCCTTGGCCGTCCAGGCGGCGAAGGCGTCGAAACGGCGCTGGTGCTCCTTGTCCTGCAGGATGTTGTGGTCGTACCAGCTGATGGTCGGGCCGACGATGCTGTCCAGGACCATCCGGCGGACGTGCTTCGGGAAGAGCTGGCCGTACGTCGAGCCGAGCGAGGTGCCCCACGAGCCGCCGTAGAAGTTGATCTTCGGCACTCCCAGGGCGCGCCGGATGCTGTCCATGTCGCGCGCGTTGTCGACCGTCGTCATGTGCGGCAGCAGCCAGGACCAGTCGGCCGCGCAGTCGGCGGCGTACCCGGCGGCCTTCTTGAGCCAGGCCTTCGACGTGCCCTGGCCCACCTGGTAGTCGGGCCGCTCGGCATCGAAGTAGTGGGCGTCGCACACGACGTGGGGGTCGCTGCCGTTGGTGCCGCGCGGGTCGAAGCCGATCCAGTCGTAGGTGGAGGCGACGTCCTGCGGGAGCTGCCCGGAGATGTAGGCGGGCATCCAGAGGCCGGAGTCGCCGGGGCCGCCGGGGTTGAGCAGGATCGGGCCCTGCTGCTTGTCCTTGGGGGCGGTGGCCGGGAGCCGGTTCAGCTTGATCCTGATCTTCCGGCCGTGCGGGTCGGCGTAGTCCACGGGCACGTCGAGCATCGCGCACTGCAGCGCCGGCGTGGTGGTGTCGTTGCAGGAGCTCCAGACGAGCTTGCCCTGGCCGGTGTCTTCGAGGCCGGCGGCGTCGGGCTCGGCCGCGGACGCTGCTCCGCCGAGGGTGGCGACTGCCGCGGCGGCCGAGAGGAGGGCGATGACTTTTCTCATGGGGAGCATGATGTGATATGTGCAATGGTACTGCTAGACGGCTGACGGCACTTTACCAAGGCTTGACTGGCGCGGAGTCGGCGGTGCGGGGCACGGTTCGGGGAGTCGAGTGGCAAGGAGCGCCGGGTGGACAAGCCGATGCTGTACGTGGTCGTGTGCGCGGCCGGAGTCGCGGGCGGGGTGGACGAGTTGATCGCGGCCGCTCAGGAGCGCGGCTGGGACGTCGGGGTGGTCGCGACGCCGCACGCGATGGGGTTCATCGACGAAAGGGCGATCGTCGCGCGGACCGGACACCCCGTCCGCTCGGCCTGGCGCAGGCCGGGCGACCCGCGCCCGCTGCGCGACCCGGACGCCATCGTCGTGGCCCCGGCGACCTTCAACACCATCAACAAGTGGGCCGCCGGCATCTCCGACACGCTCGCCCTCGGCATCCTCTGCGAGTCGTACGGCTGGGGGATCCCGGTGGCCGTCCAGCCGTGCCTCAGCCCGGCGCAGGCGGCGCACCCGGCGTACCCGGAGAGCCTGCGGCGGCTGCGGTCGATGGGAGTGGTGGTCGCGGAGTACGTCCCGGGGGAGTTCGACTGGACCCGGGCGTTGGATCTGCTGGAGCGCTGACGGACGGCGGCGCGTCCGTTCGGCGGGTCCGCGCGGTGCGGGAGCCGCCCGGGCCCGGCACGGTGGGGGCGTGCTGAGGACGACGCTGGTGGGCCTGTGCGCCCTGCTGCTCCGCGCGCCCGTCACCATGGCGCACGCGAGGGACCCCGGGTGGGCGGTGGCCGTCGTCGACCGGGCGTCGCGGCGACGAACCCGGCACCGGACGGTTACTCACCGTCGCCCCCGGTCGCACCGGGCCCTGCGACTGGTGCACCTCCGTCCCCACCCTCCACCGGCCCGGCGTCTCGCGCGTCCTGCGCGGCACCCACCTCTACAAGGCGCGCTGGTGGGACGGGGGTTGGTGACCGCAGGGCCGGCCCCAAGGGTGGCGGAGGGTGGCGAATACACGACCCGCGTCGGCGCGTTCGGCTGATGCGGCATATGGTGCGCTCCGCCAAACTACTCCAATGGTGGTGAGTTTCCCGTCACCGTCCGCAAACCTGTCACGGGCCGTCCGGGCTGGGATAGCGTCCGTTCCGCCCGGGGGTGGTCCGACCGTTCCCTCCGGCGTAATCCGTTGCATTCGACCGGGGCCGGGCCCTGCCCTGCACCGCCCCGACCTCGACTTGTCCAGGAGAAGACATGCGCTATTTCCTTGCCGGGAGCCGGCCCGACGCGGTCGACGATCTGCGTCTCACGGTCGACTCGCTGGCGGCCTTCCCGGCCCGGAACGCGGCCGGCGGCGCCGACGTCACCGAGCGCCTGGCCGCTGTCGCCGAACTCTGCCGCTCGGTCGACGCGGTGCTGGACAGCCTGGTCGTCCAGACCGCCGCCGAGGCCGCCGAAGAGGGCTGGACCGCGGCCCGCATGGCGACCGAACAGGCCGCCTACTACGCCAGGTTGCAGCGGGCGCTGCTCCCCGTCGAGGCCGGCGCCGGGCTGACGCGGCAGTGAGCGCGCTGCACCCGGGCGCGCACGTGCTGGCCTGCCCCACCCGGTGGAGCGACGTCGACGAGAACGGGCACATCAACAACGCCCGGCTGGTCGGCTACGTCCAGGAGGGGATCTACGACCTGTTCCGCCACCACGCCACCGCCGTGCGGGAATCGCTCTTCCCGTCCGGATTCATCATCGCGCGGCACGAGATCGATTACCTGGAACAGTTGCACCACCGGCCCGAGCCGTTGTCCGTCCGGCTCTCCGTGGAACGGCTCGGGCGGAGTTCCGCGCACGTCGTGGTGAAGGTCTGCCGGGAACCGCTGGTCTTTATGCGGGCCCGCACCGTGGTGGTCGCCCGGGACCGCGAATCCGGGCGCTCGCGCGAACTCAGCCAGAACGAGCGGCGTTTTCTCGCCGGGTTCATGCCGGAGTCCGCCCGGCTCGACGCGGTCGCGCCGACCGCGCCGCCGTCCGGGCTGCCGCAGCGGGAGCCGGCCAGGACCGGCGGGCCCGGCCCGGCCCGCCGCACCCGGCGGCGGTGCCGCGCCTCCGCGGCCTGACGGCAGCCCGTTCGCGCGCCGTGCCAGGGTGTGATCGACGACGGCGTCGATCCGCCCGCCCGGCCGCAGTAGGCTGAGCAGCACGGGCACCGGCGCGTTCCGGCCGGTCACCGGCTGCCGCGGTCCGCGGCCGCGTCTCGCCCCGAAGCCTCCGCAGCTGTCGCAGCCGCCGCCGGGCCCCGCCGGTACCCATCGAGCGGAAGGAGGACGCGATGACCATTTCCTGGGAGGACTTCCTCGCCCGCGTCGTCGAGCGCGGGGAGTACCGGGGCCAAGCGGAGGCCGACCACGCCGCCCGCGTCGTGCTCGGGCTGCTCGGCGAGCACCTGGTCGGCGGCGAACGGACCGAACTCGCCGGGATCGTGCCCGGCGCCTACGCCATGCTCCTGCGCGACGCCGCACCGACCGGCGAACCGCTGACCGCCGAGCGCTTCGTCGACGCCG
This sequence comes from Kitasatospora sp. NPDC001660, assembly GCF_053596725.1. Taxonomy (NCBI): domain Bacteria; kingdom Bacillati; phylum Actinomycetota; class Actinomycetes; order Kitasatosporales; family Streptomycetaceae; genus Kitasatospora; species Kitasatospora sp. NPDC001660. Next base: position 51,944 of record NZ_JBSFGU010000042.1, read on the forward strand.
TCGTCGGCTGGATCGACGGGTCCACCCCGGCGACCGCGCAGTGGGACATCGGGGCCGTCCTGAGCACCGTCGCCGACCTCGCGCCCGGGGACCTGATCGACCGTGTGCTCGACCAGCTCCCGGACGGCTACGACCTGCTGTTCGGCCATCCGCTGCCGGCCTGAGCCGGCGCGCCGGTGGTGGCGCGCAACCCGTCCCTGAACGTGCGTTCGGCGGCGTCGAGCGGGGTCCCGCGGGCCTCCTCGTGGTCGAATCCGGCCGCCTGGGCGCGGGTGGGGCGGACCTGGACGGAGAGGGTCTTCGGTGGGCTGCCCGGTGGCAGTGGCCGGGTGGGGTGGTCGCGGGCGGCGCGGGGCGTACGCGCCGCCCGCCGGGCGCGGTCAGCGGCAGAGGGCGGCGGCGCCGATCAGGCCCGCGCCGGTGCCGAGCTCGGCGCGGCGGACGTCGAGGCCGCGGATGTACGGCAGGGCGGCGTAGCGGTCGAGGTGGCGGGCGAGCGGGGCGAACAGCAGGTCCCCGGCGGTGGCCACGCCGCCGCCGACCACCACCCGGTCGAGGTCGACCAGCGCGGCCGTGGCGGCGATGCCGGCCGCCAGGGCCTGGGCCGCGCGGTCGAAGGAGGCGAGGGCGATCGGGTCGCCCGCCCCGGCAGCGGCGGCGACGGCGCGTGCCGAGCGGTCCTCGCCGACGGGCCGCCAGCCCTCGGCGAGCGCGCGGCGGGCGATCGCGGTGCCGCTGGCGATGCCCTCCAGGCAGCCGCGCGAGCCGCACGGGCAGGGCTCGCCGTCCAGGTCGACGGTGATGTGGCCGAGGTGGCCGGCGTTGCCGCTCGGGCCGGGCCGGACGGCGCCGTCGAGCACGAGGCCCGCGCCGACGCCGGTCGACACCACCAGGCACAGCGCGTTCCCGGCACCCCGCGCGGCACCCCGCCAGTGCTCGGCGGCGGCCATCGCGACACCGTCCCCGGCCAGGCGCACCGGCAGGCCGCGGGCGGCCACGGCCGGGTGCGCGCCGACCTCGGCGACGAGGGGGAAGCCGCGCCAGCCGGGGATGTTGACCGGGCTCACGGTGCCGTGGACGAGGTCCACCGGCCCGGCGCTGCCGATGCCCACGGCGGAGACGGCCGCCCAGTCGGGCGAACCGGCCAGCCGGTCCAGCACCCTGCGGACGACGGCGAACACGGCCTCGGCCGACTCCTTGGCAGGGGTGGGCAGTTGGATCCGCTGGTGGAGCCGTCCGTGCTCGTCGACGAGCGCCCCGGCGATCTTCGTCCCGCCGATGTCGACGGCGGCGAACAGCGGGGCGGCGGCGGACGCGGAGGTGAGGGACATCGCGGACGGCTCCATGTGGTGGACGGACGACGATGGCCGCCAGGGGGCGGCGGCGCGCTGGTCAGCGTAACGGGGTGGGCTTTCGGGAGGGTGGGTGGCCGGGAGCGCATCCCTCTCGCCCGGTGGGGGATCGGGGTGCGGGGGATGTCGCGGCCGTGTCAGCCGGCTGCGCTCAGACGCAGCGTGACCAGCTCGAACGGGCGGAGTGCCAGCTCCACCGTGCCGTCGACCACCGTCACGTCGCCGCGGGTTCCGTTCCACGGGCGTTCCAGCAGGTCGCACGGCTGCGCCGCGCTGAGCGGGAAGGACGTGGACAGGCGGCCCCGGGCGCGGCCGCCGTTCGCCTCGTAGACGCGGACGATCAGGTCGCCGCTGCGGTCGTCGGCGAGCTTGACCGCGCTCACCACCAGCGCGTCGTCGTCCAGCGCCACCAGCGGCGCCACCTCCCCCTCGCTTCCCGTGACCCGCCGCTCGGGGAGGCCGATGCGGTAGCCCTCGCGGACGGCGTCGGCGATGGCGGCGCCCGGGACGAGGGCGTGGTGGAAGCGGTGCAGGCCCTGGTCGGTCCTGGGGTCGGGGAAGCGGGGCGCGCGGAGCAGCGAGAAGCGGACGGTGGTGGTCGTGCCGCCGTCGGTGTCGCGCACGGTGCGGGTGACATCGTGGCCGTACGTCGAGGCGGTGACGAGGGCGACGCCCCAGCCGGGTTCGTCGAGGTGGACGAAGCGGTGGTTGCAGGCCTCGAACTTGGCGGCCTCCCAGCTGGTGTTGGTGTGGGTGGGGCGGTGGAGGTGGCCGAACTGGGTCTCGGCGGCGTAGCGCTCGGTGTGGATGTCGAGCGGGAACGCGGCCTTGAGGAACTTCTCGGTCTCGTGCCAGTCGACCTCGGTGTCGATGTCGAGGCGCTGCTCGCCCGCCCGCAGCGTGAGCGTCTGGACGACGGTGGACGAACCGAAGGAGCGCGCGATCCGGACCGAGGCCCGGTCCGCGTCGGCCGCGGCGGTGAGCGCGTCGACGCCGACGAGGTCCGTCCCGGTGTTCCGGTAGAACTGGTCGACGTCCCACGCGTCCCACATGGTGGGGAAGTCGGGGTGCAACTGCAGCAGGTTGGCCCGCGTGCCGGGGGCGACGGTCTCGCGTCCGCTCGCCACCTCGACGACCGACGCGATCAGCCCGTCGCCGTCCACCACGATGTCCAACAGGCCGTTGCGGAGCGTGAATCCGCCCTCGGGCCGCTCCGCGACCGTGCAGCCGCCGTCCGTCGCGGCGGCCGGCGCGGCCCCGCCCGCCGGTACGGCCGAGCGCGCGTGCGGGGCCGCGTTGAAGACCAGCTCCCGCCCGCCGGAAGCGTCCCCGGCGAGGGCCTGCTGGGCCCGTCCGATGAGCGTCTCCAGTTCCTCCGCGAGCGCCGCGTACGTCGCCTCGGCCTCGCGGTGCACCCAGGCGATGGACGAGCCGGGCAGGATGTCGTGGAACTGGTGCAGCAGCACGGTCTTCCAGATCCGGTCCAGCTCCTCGTACGGGTACGCCGAGCCCGTGCGCAACGACGCTGTGGCGCACCAGAGTTCGGCCTCGCGAAGGAGGTTCTCGCTGCGCCGGTTGCCCTGCTTGGTCCTGGCCTGGCTGGTGAGTGTGGCCCGGTGCAGTTCCAGGTAGAGCTCACCGACCCAGACCGGCGGGTCCGGGTACTCGGCCTCGGCCTTCGCGAAGAAGTCGGCCGGGCGCTCCCAGCGGACCGTCGCCGAGCCCTCCAGGTCCTTCAGGCGGGCGGCCTTGGCGACCATCTCGCGGGTCGTGCCCCCGCCGCCGTCGCCCCAGCCGGTCGGCGCGAGCGAGTGCCTGGCCACCCCCTTGTCCTTGAAGTTCCGTGCCGCGTGGGCGATTTCGCTGCCCTTCATCGAGCAGTTGTAGGTGTCCACGGGCGGGAAGTGGGTGAAGATGCGGGTCCCGTCGATGCCCTCCCACAGGAAGGTGTGGTGCGGGAACTTGTTGACCTGGCTCCACGAGATCTTCTGCGTGAGCAGCCACCTGGAGCCCGCGTTGCGGATGATCTGCGGCAGGCCGCCGGTGAAGCCGAAGGTGTCCGGCAACCAGGCCTCGTGGTTCTCCACCCCGAACTCGTCGAGGAAGAAACGCTTGCCGTGGACGAACTGACGGGCCATCGCCTCCGAGCTCGGCATGTTGGTGTCCGACTCGACCCACATGCCGCCGGCCGGTACGAACCGCCCGTCGGCCACGGCCTTGCGCACCCGCGCGTACACCTCGGGGCGGTGCTCCTTGATCCAGGCGTACTGCTGCGCCTGGGACATGGTGTAGCGGAACTCGGGCTCGTCCTCCAGCAGCGCGGTCATGTTGGCGGTGGTGCGGGCCACCTTGCGGACGGTCTCGCGCAGCGGCCAGAGCCAGGCCGAGTCGATGTGCGCGTGGCCGATCGCGCTGATCCGGTGCGCGGACGGCGCGGCGGGCGCGGCCAGCACCCCTTCGAGCTCCGAACGGGCGGCCGCCGCCGTGCCGTTGACGTCCTGGAGGTCGACGGCGTCCAGTGCCCGCTCGACCGCGCGCAGGATCTCCCAGCGCCGGGCGCTCTCGACCGGCAGCTCGGCCATCAGCTCGCCCAGCACCTCGAGGTCGATCACGAGCTGCCACACCGTCTCGTCGAAGACGGCGAGGTCCATCCGGGCGAGCTTGTACTGCGGCTGGTCACCGGCCGTCTCCCGGTCGCCCAACTCGGTGGGCAGGAAGGGGTGGTAGTCCAGGATGACCGGGTTGGACGCCGCCTCGACGTGCAGCAGCACCTGCTCGCCGCCGACCGCCGGGGAGGCGACGCGCACCCACTGGTTCTGCGGGTTGAGCCCCTTCACCGGAGTGCCGTCCGGGTGGTAGGCGAGGCCCTCGCACTGGAAGCCGGGCATGTTGGCGTCGAAGCCGAGGTCGATCAGCGCCTCGACCGTCCGTCCGGCCCACGCCTGCGGCACGGTGCCGGTGACGGTGAGCCAGCTGGTGCCCCACGGTGCTCCCCACGCGTCGCCGACCGCGATCGGGGTGCGCGGCGCGGTGAGGCCCTCGGCGACCGGGACGGGCTCGCCGGGCGCCGTCCAGATGCCGACCTCCAGGGGGACGGACTCGGGATAGACGGCCGGGCGGATGCGCTCGTCGAGGACGCGCTTGAGGCGGGACTCGACCAGGGTGCGGTCATCGTGCATGTCGGCAGGCTCCGTTGCGTCGCTGAGGATGGTCATACAGAACGTACGTCGGCTGGGTGGACTACTTCGGTGATTCCGCGCGCGGCCAGGTGGGCGCGGTCCTCGGCGCGTTCGGCGAGGACGGTGGTCGGCCGGGCGCCCGCCTCGGCGAGGTGCATGAACGCCTCGAACGCGGCGCCGCCGGGCCCGCAGACCGACCGCCGCGGCGCGGTCACCTCGTCGCCGGCGGCGATCACCACCGCCGTCGTCCGCGGCCTGGGCGGCTGCCACGCGCGGCGCGCCTCGTCGGCGGCCTCGGCGAGCCGGGCGCCGGCCGGCTTGACCGTCCGGTCGGTGGTCAACAGGCCCAGGTCGTACTCGAGTTCCGGGAAGTCGGCGAGGGAGCGGTCGACGTCGTGCGAGCACCACCAGGTGACGCCCCACAGGTCGGGGCAGTCCAGGACGGCCTCGACGGTCGCGCCGGTGAAGCGGGCGGCGTCCGCGGGCGCGATGTGCGGGGCGGGCGCGCCGACCTCCTGGAGCCAGACCGGGCGGGCCGGGTCGTCCGCCCAGGCCTTGGCGAGCTCGACCAGGTAGGCGGCGTGCTGCGCGGTCGCGGTGGAGGCGGCGCCGTAGCGCTGGGCGGTGCCGTTGAACACCCAGGAGTGCACGGCCGTTGCGGCGCCGATCCGGGCCGAGTGCCACGGGGTGAACGGGTGCCCGTCGAGGTACCAGGCGGCGTCGTAGGAGGCGTGCAGGTGGAGCCGGCCGGGGGCGCCCTCCTCGCAGGCGGCGAGCATGCGGCGCAGCCAGGCGTCGGCCTGGTCGGGGGTGATCCGGTCGGGGTCGGGGTGCGGGTCGCCGGAGAACTGGTTGATCTCGTTGCCGAGCGTCAGGCCGAGGAAGCCCGGCTTCTCGCGCAGCGCCTCGGCGAGGGTGTGCAGGTAGGCGGCCTGGCCGTCGACGACGTCGGGGTCGGTGAAGATGTTCCGCCGGTGCCAGGTGCGGGTCCAGGAGGGCAGGAAGTCGAAGCTGGACAGGTGGCCCTGGAGCCCGTCCACGGCGACGTCGAGCCCGCGCTCGCCGGCGGCGTCGACGAGCGCGGCGAGCTGCTCGACGGCGCGCGGGCGGATCAGGGTGCGGTTGGGCTGGAAGAGCGGCCAGAGCGGGAAGACCCGGACGTGGTCGAGGCCGAGCGCGGCGATCGAGTCGAGGTCGGCACGGACGGCGTCGAGGTCGAAGTCGAGCCAGTGGTGGAACCAGCCGGCGGTGGGGGTGTAGTTGACGCCGAAGCGGGGGACCTGCGGTTCGGTGGTCATGGCTGCGTGCTTCCTCAACTGGGTCGGGACGTACGGACGGTGGGCTAGCCCTTGACGGCTCCCTCCTCGACGCCCTTGAAGAAGAAGCGCTGGCAGAGGGCGAACACCACGACGATCGGCAGGAAGGCGATCAACGTCCCGGCCGCGATCAGCCGGGGGTTCGCGGAGAACGTGCCGTCGAGGTACTGGAGTCCGACGGTGAGCGTGTACTTCTGCGGGTCGTTGAGCACGATCAGCGGCCAGAGGAAGTCGTCCCAGGCGCCGATGAAGGTGAAGATGACGATCACGCTGAGCATGCCGCGCACGTTCGGCAGGCCGACGTGCCACAGCCGCTGCCGGACGTTGGCGCCGTCGACCAGGGCGGCCTGGTCGAGCTCGGCGGGCACCGCGGCGAACGCGGTGCGCATCAGCAGCACGTTGAGCATCGCGAGCGCCCCGGGCAGCGCGACCCCGACCAGGCTGTCGGCGAGGCCGAGGCTGCGGACGAGCACGTACTGGGAGACGATGGTGACCTCGCCGGGGAGCACGAGCGTGGTGAGGAACAGGCCGAGCACCAGCCTGGCGCCGCGGAACCGCAGCCGGGCGAGCGCGTAGCCGGCCAGGGTGCAGCCGACGACGTTGCCGGCGATGCAGATGGCGGCGACGATCACGGAGTTGAGGGCGTAGGTCCACACCGGGATGGTGCCGGCGACCTTCCCGTAGTTGGCGAAGGTGAGGTCCTCGGGGAGGAAGGCCGGCGTGCGGCTGTAGACGTCCTCGCCCGGTCCCTTGAGGGAGGTGGACAGCTGCCACAGGAACGGGCCGATGACGAGGAGCAGGACGAGGACGAGCAGCACGTAGCGCAGGACCGTCTGCGTGGGTGAGGGAGTGTTGAAACCCCGGAAGCGGCGTGGCGTCATGCGGGTTCAGGCCGCCTTCCGGTTCAGGTGCAGCAGGAGCAGCATCGGGCCGAGGGTGATGACGAACAGCAGCAGGCTGAGCGCGGAGGCGTAGCCGAGGTGGCCGGTGAAGCCGCGGCTGTACATCTGGATCAGCATCACCACCGACATGTCCCGGCCGCCGGGCCCGCCCTGGCCGTTGGAGAGCACGTACAGCTCGGAGAAGACGCGCAGGGCGTTGACCGAGATGAGCACGGAGACCAGCATCATGGTCGGCCGCACGCCCGGGAGGGTGACGTGCCGGAAGCGGTGGAACGGGCTCGCGCCGTCGACGGCGGCGGCCTCGTGGAGCTCGCGCGGCACGTTGGCGAGGGCGGACAGGTAGATGACCATGTAGTAGCCGAGGCCCTTCCACGTGGTCAGGGCGATCGCGCTGAAGAGGAGGAGCCAGCGGTCGGTGAGGAAGGAGACCGGGCCGTCGGCCAGCCCGGTCCGCTGGAGCAGCCCGTTGACGAGGCCGCGGTCGTCCAGCACCCAGCCCCAGATCAGCGCGACCACGACGGCGGAGGCGATGACGGGGGTGTAGAAGGCGGTGCGGAAGAAGGTGATGCCGGGGATCTTCCGCTCGACGAGGAGGGCGAGCAGCAGCGGCAGGACCGTCAGGAGGGGGAGGCAGACCAGCATGAAGACGATGCTGTTGAGCAGGGCGTCGGCGAGCTGCTCGTCGTCGAGGATCCGCGCGTAGTTCTCCAGGCCGGTGAACTGCCCGCCGCCCAGGGGCTTGGCGTCGGTGAAGGAGAGGATCACCGTGTTGACGGCCGGCCAGAGGTTGAAGACGGCCAGCCAGAGTATCGCGGGCCCGGCGAGCAGCCAGGGAGTGAACCAACGCCGGTGGGTCATGCCGATTCCTCCTGGGGCGGGGTGCGAGGTCGTTCCCGGGAGCGGTGGCAGGCGGGTGCCTGCCCGCGATCCCGCCGGCCCCGGCGCCCTCGCCGGCGCGGAATAGCTGAAGCTTGCGG